>JAPJMW010000066.1 GCA_026461505.1 Beijerinckiaceae bacterium | reverse complement strand
GGTCCGCAATCCGCCGTTGCAATGGCCAATGTAATATCTTCCATTCGCGTGACCATGGCATCGGCTTTTGGGCGGTTTTGAAGTGTCCATGGCTCGCTAACCGTTACAACGTCCGGTGAATGAATTTGATAGAGACTCAAAAACCGATCACTTGATGTGCCCATAAAATTAGCCATAAGCCTGCGATTTTCATGCACGCTTTCGGCATCATCAGACGAGCCAAGGCCGCCATTGAGCGAGCTATAAAGACCGGAAGATACTCCACCTTGCCGCGTAAAGAAGGCGTGTCGAATGCCATTAATCGCAAGCGCGTTTTCTTGAATGGGAGCTAACAATGACTGCGTCATCTTATTCACTAAATCCTGCGGGTTCTGGCATTTTCGGATGATAGAAGCTCATTACTTTAAACAGGCTTCCCATTTGCTTAGGTGACCGATCGGTTAGGCGATCAATGGCTGAGATAATGGCTTTTGCTTGATCGGAATTCGCTGATTTTATGAGGCTCTGACCACGTTGCCTAATGCCCATAGCTTCCAAGAAATCTGCCTGTGTAATGGGCCCACTCACCGCATTTCCCTGGCTTTGGGCGATATCGAGCAGCCGCTTGAAGTCGACATGGGTTGTCAGATCTGCTTCGCCGGGCTCGTCCAAGGGGCTGACAAATTGATGATCGCGTAAGGCCTGTAAGGTTTCACCTACGCCCGATTGGGTATGGCCATAGTCGATTGCTATTCCAGCACCGCCATATTGCATGATATGCAATGCAAGTTGATGCATGATCCGCTCACCAATGAGATTGCGTTCGATCACGCTGCCCTCATTTGCTATGATCTCAATGGCTGCTTCGGCTTCAGGAGCCAAGCCAAGGATTAGATTGCCCTGTTCATTAAGTCCGACAAGCCTTTCATGCCACTTTTCATCCTTCCTCTGATATTGCCGGATGGGAAGTGCATCAAAGAATTCGTTCGCGATCAATAAGGTTGGTAATTGTGGAAGCGAAGAAACATCGCTTTGCCATTGGATGGGGAGATCGAAAGATTCTAATGTTTTTTGTTGTGCCTTGCGGAGTGCAGGGCTTGTTTCAACCAAAATGATTTGAACAGACGATAACAGCCCTTTGATGCTTTTCATGGCGCGTAGCGCATCTTGCATTAAGGTGCCACGACCCGGCCCAAGTTCAACCAATGAAATTGATGTAGGCCTTCCCATGCGAAGCCAAAGATCAGCACACCAAAGACCTAAGAGTTCACCGAATATTTGGGATATTTCGGGTGAGGTGGTGAAGTCGCCTTTCGCGCCAAAAGGATCACGGGTCATGTAATAGCCATAGCGGGGATCGCTCAGGGCCATGGTCATATAGCGCTCAACACTGATCGGCCCTTCTAGCCGGATCAACTTCTTAATTTCTTCGCCAAGCAAGCTCATGCTTCGGTCTTCGTGTAGATACTTTGCCAGATCAGCCATAACCCTAAAATGGCGAGTGGGGCAGACAATACCATTCCCATCGTTAAGCCGCCTGCAAGAAGTTCACTTTTTGGATCGGGATCGCGAAAGAATTCGGATAGGGTGCGAGCGATTGCGTAGAGTACGCCAAACAATCCCGATAGAAGGCCAGGCCGTCGGAGTCCTCCGTATTTTGCTGCGAGCCCTATTGCAATGAAGATGAAAAGCCCCTCCATGCCGGCTTCATAGAGTTGGCTTGGATGCCGAGGCTGTTCGTCGGCGCGCGGAAAGACCATTGCCCACGGGACGTCACTAGGACGGCCCCATAGTTCTCCATTTATGAAATTAGCAATTCGACCGAAAAACAGACCGATGGGTGATACGATCGCAGCAATATCCGTTAGTGAAAGAATGGATAGGCGATGGATTCTCGCTAATAGGACCATGGCGACACAGGCACCGATCAACCCGCCATGGAACGCCATGCCGCCGTGCCAGACGGCTAATATCTCGGTGGGGTTGGCAAGATAATAGCTAGGTTCATAAAACACGATATGGCCGAGACGCCCTCCGACAACGATTCCAAGCGCCATATAGACCAATAGATCATCGACAGCTTGCAGGCTGGGTGGCGTTCTTGTTCCCCAAAGCGATGGTCTTGCCGCTAGAGCGAAGGCTAGGCGCCAGCCGAGGATGAGCCCTGCAATGTAGGCTAAAGCGTACCAACGGACCACAAAAGGCCCGAATTCAATCAATACCGGGTCGATTTGTGGGAAGGGTAAAATAAATATTGGCATTTAGAACCTCATTCCTTCACGCTTGCCTTGTCCGATGGATGACGTCAAGAACGGGATGGCAAGTGGCGCTAAGCATGGTAGAGAAAAGCAACAGAACCACACATTCATTGGGAACCATTGAACATGACGCAGTCCGGCAATCCCTTATTCGATAATTTTGCTCGCCTGATGACAGATGCCGCGGGTGTTGCGACCGGGGTTAAAAGAGAAGCTGAAGGCGTGATGAAGGCGCAGCTTGAGCGGTTGATTCGTGATCTCGATGTCGTATCGCGCGAGGAGTTTGAAGCCGTGCGTACAATGGCTATTCTAGCGCGCGAAGAGAACGAAAAATTAGCAGCCCGCCTCGCCGAACTCGAGCAAAGAATGTCCTGATTCGCTCGAATCAATCGAAAGAATTGGTGCAGGTAAAAATGTAATCGTCTGTGGACAGTAAAATCCGACGATTGTGCGATTCACGCGAATCCGTGAGCGTCCGCAGTGCCTCATGACTTAAAGCGCTCCCTTCGGAGTGACGGGTCGCGGCGCTGGATATGAAATGTCGCTTACTGATTCTTTTAATAACGACCGCAGCGAACACCCGCTCGATATCGTTGAACGCTTGGCCAGCCTCCGAGACTGGAGCTTTGACCGGGCGGGCGATGACGAGATTGCGATAACGATTGCCGGACGTTGGACGTCTTATGATGTAGCGTTCACATGGCTCGAGGATATCGAGGCTTTACATGTGGCGTGCGCGTTTGACCTTAAAATTCCGGAACGCAAACGTTCCGAAATTACGGATTTGATGTCGCGTATCAATGAGCAACTTTGGATCGGCCATTTTGACATGTGGTCCGAAACGGATGTCGTCATGTTCCGCCATTCACTGATGTTATCGGGCGGGGCGGAGCCGAGCGGCGCACAATGCGAGGCCTTATTGAGCTTGGCCGTTGATAGCTGTGATCGACATTTCCAAGCCTTTCAATTTGTCATGTGGTCAGGCAAATCAGCTGCTGAGGCACTTGCTGCCACCATGTTCGAAACCGTTGGCGAGGCCTAATCGGCCAAGCCTTTTCTCAAGGTTAAGCTTACGATGACCAAGGAATTTCCTAAATCACTCGTTCTCGTTGGTGCGGGAAAAATGGGCGGCGCCATGCTTGAAGGTTGGATCGCATCGGGGCTTCCGGGCAGCGCGGTTACTATTATTGATCCGCTTCCTTCCGTTGAAATGACTGCTTACTGCGAAAAGCATGGCATTGCGATTAATCCGGTCACTGGTTCAATTGCGGCGCCAGATGTGCTCGTCCTCGGCATTAAGCCGCAGATGCTGGATGCGGCCGCGCCTACCCTTGCTCCGCTTGCAGGCGAAGCGACGTTGGTTCTTTCTATTCTTGCCGGAAAGACAATTGCCAATCTAAAGGACCGTTTACCGAAGGCGCGCGCCTTTGTTCGTGCGATGCCTAATCTTCCCGCCTCTGTTGGACGCGGCATTTCTGGAGCTGTTGCAAATAATGAGGTTTCAGCCCGGCAAAAAGCGATAGCCGATACGCTTCTCAAAGGCGTAGGACGGGTCGAATGGGTTGATCGCGAGGCGCTTATTGACGCGGTGACGGGCGTTTCGGGATCTGGTCCGGCCTATGTTTTCTACCTCGTTGAATGTTTGGCGAAAGCGGGCGAGGCCGAAGGGCTTCCGCCTGATTTAGCGCTCAGACTTGCCCGGGCAACGGTTGAGGGTGCAGGCGAGTTGCTCTTTAAATCCGATCTTTCAGCAGCAACGCTTCGCCAAAACGTCACATCTCCGGGCGGAACGACGGCAGCCGGATTGCAAATCTTGATGGCTGACACTGGATTAGAGCCACTGATTGCCGGAACAGTGCGTGCGGCTAGGCGTCGCGCAGCTGAATTGTCAGGCTAAGGACTATAGACAATCGCTCTTTAGATCGCCATTTGCTAGGAATGAGGTTCAACCGGAGGGCGTGACATGGCTAAAGCGGCAGAAATTTCAGGTGGTTCGGCGCGCGACCGTGTCATTGATGCGTTGATGGCTTTGGCCACCGAGCGGGATTGGGACCAGATCGAGATTGGCGATATTGCCGAGAGAGCCGATATTTCGTTGAGCGAATTTCGGGACCTTTTCCCTTCGAAGGGCGCTATCCTCGGGGCTTTCGCGCGGCGGATTGATCATGCCGTTTTGGCGGGTGACAATGAAGACCTTGCATTAGAGTCTGACAAAGATCGGATTTTTGACGTACTCATGCGGCGTTTCGATGCGCTTACTCCTTATAAGGAAGCGCTGAAGCGGATGACCCCTGCATTATCACGCGATCCATTGTCACTCGCAGCACTTAATCAAGTCGCGATGAACTCCATGCGGTTCATGTTGGCTTCGGCTGGCATTGATACGGAAGGTCCGATGGGTCTCATCAAGTTGCAAGGAAGTGTCTTGATGTTCGCGAAGCTTCTAGATG
>JAPJMW010000065.1 GCA_026461505.1 Beijerinckiaceae bacterium | reverse complement strand
CGTCGAAGCCTGCCGAAGTCCGCATGGGTAAAGGTAAGGGTGCGCCGGAATATTGGGTCGCCCGTGTTAAGCCTGGCCGTATCATGTTCGAGATTGATGGCGTGTCCGCTGAGCTTGCCCGTGAAGCCCTGACCCTTGCGGCAGCGAAGCTTCCGATCAAGACTCGCTTCGTTCAACGCATTGCAGAATAAGGAGGCGAGTCCATGAAATCGTCCCAGCGTATCTCCGATCTTCGCGCCATGTCGCTTGATCAACTGCAAGAAGAGCTCGTCAAGCTGAAGAAAGAACAGTTTAATCTGCGCTTCCAGCGTGCTACAGGCCAGCTTGAGAATTCCGCGCGCGTCCGTGTTGTTCGCCGCGACATTGCCCGTATTCAGACGACCGCCACGGCTAAGCGGTCGACCGCTGACAAGGCTTAAGGAGAAACCGATGCCAAAGCGCATTCTTCAAGGCGTCGTTGTCAGCGATAAGCAGGACAAGACGATTGTGGTGAAGGTAGAGCGTCGCTTTACCCATCCATTGCTGAAAAAGACAGTCCGTAAGACCAAAAACTATCATGCACATGACGAAAACAACCAGGCTAAGGTTGGCGACGCAGTGCGTATCGAGGAGTCGAAGCCGATTTCTCGCCTAAAGACGTGGGTTTTGGTTGACGAAGCATCGTCTTCCTGATTCATAGGTGTTTCCAAATGAGGGGGGCATAGACCCTCGTCAGTCGAAGTCCGGTTCTCCCGACCTGGGGATTACTGGAAACCAGTCTGAGACAGAGAAAGGATCAAGACATGATCCAGGTACAAACTAATCTGGACGTAGCCGACAATTCCGGCGCTCGTCGTGTAATGTGCATCAAGGTGCTAGGCGGCTCAAAGCGCCGTTATGCTGGCATCGGTGATGTGATCGTTGTGTCGATCAAGGAAGCTATTCCACGCGGTCGCGTGAAGAAGGGCGACGTCATGAAGGCGGTTGTCGTTCGCACCGCCAAGGACGTTATTCGTCCGGATGGCTCCGTCATTCGCTTTGACTCGAATGCTGCTGTTCTGATTAACAATCAGAAAGAGCCTGTTGGCACCCGTATCTTCGGACCAGTGCCACGCGAGCTGCGCGCGAAGAACCACATGAAAATCATTTCGCTCGCGCCGGAGGTGCTGTGATGGCTGCGAAGATTAAGAAGGGCGACAAGGTCGTCGTTCTGACAGGCCGTGATACCGGCAAGTCAGGTGAAGTTGTTTCTGTAAGCCCGAAGGAAGGGCGCGCGGTTGTTCGCGGCGTCAATATCGTTCGCAAGCATCAGAAGCAGTCGATGAACCAAGAGGGCGGCATTATCTCGAAAGAGTTGCCGATCCATCTTTCCAACATCGCGATTGCCGATCCATCGGATGGCAAGCCAACGCGCGTTGGTTTCAAGGTTTTGGAAGACGGCCGCAAGGTTCGTTTCGCCAAGCGTTCGGGAGGCCTGATCGATGGCTGAGAATATTGCCGCGGCATCGCCGCGTTTAAAGCAGGCATATGCTGATGTTGTTGTCGCCAAGCTCATGGAAGAGTTCGGCTATAAGAACATCATGGAAGTGCCGTTTATTGAAAAGATCGTGATCAATATGGGTGTTGGTGAAGCCACATCCGACACGAAGAAGGTTCAGGTGGCTGCTGGTGATCTTGCGCTTATCGCGGGTCAGAAGCCAGTTGTGACCAAGGCCCGTAAGGCTATCGCGCAGTTCAAAGTGCGTGAAAACATGCCGATTGGTGCAAAGGTCACGCTCCGCAAGAACCGCATGTATGAGTTTCTTGATCGCTTGGTCACGATCGCGCTGCCGCGCGTTCGAGATTTCCGCGGTCTGAATCCGAAGAGCTTTGACGGTCGTGGCAACTACGCCATGGGCATCAAGGAACATCTCGTGTTTCCCGAGATCAATTACGACAAGGCCGAAGCTGTGTGGGGTATGGATATCATTATCTGCACATCAGCTAAGACCGATGACGAAGCGCGGGCGTTGCTCCGTGCGTTCAATTTCCCGTTCCGGCAGTAAGAGTTCGCTCTTAAACGCGGGCACCAGGAGAGGCATATGGCCAAGAAGAGTGCAATTGAGAACAATAAGCGCAAGCAGAAGCTGGCGTTGCAATATGCGGGTCGTCGCAAGCGCTTAAAGGCGGTTGCTGATGATGAGACGAAGACGATGGAAGAGCGCTTCGAGGCACGCCTTAAGCTTGCCGAATTGCCGCGTAATTCCGCGTTGAACCGGGTTCGCAACCGTTGCGAAATCTCGGGTCGTCCACGCGCTGTTTATCGCAAATTCAAAATGTCACGTATCGCATTGCGCGAACTCGGTTCGAAGGGTCTGATTCCAGGCCTGACGAAGTCGAGCTGGTAAGGGAGGGTCGGACAAATGGCAGTGAACGATCCAGTCGGCGATATGTTGACCCGCATCCGCAATGCGCAGATGCGTCGCAAATCATCCGTCATGACCCCTGGCTCAAAGCTTCGTGCGAACGTGCTCGATGTGCTTCAGTCAGAAGGTTACATTCGTGGCTATTCGACAACCGAGTATGGCAATGGCCGTACGGAGTTTTCGATTGAGCTCAAATATTTCGATGGCGAGCCTGTTATCCGGAAAATCGAGCGTGTCTCGAAACCCGGCCGTCGCGTCTATTCGTCCGTATCGGCTATGCCGCGCGTGTCGAATGGTCTCGGCGTCACCATCCTCTCGACGCCGCAGGGCGTTATGGCGGATCATGAGGCACGCGAAAAGAACGTGGGCGGCGAAGTGCTCTGCATGGTCTTCTGATCAAGCGGACAATGTAGCGAAGCACGTGGGAGATCAAAATGTCTCGTATTGGAAAGAAGCCAGTTGCCGTTCCGAGTGGTGTTACCGCCACGGTTGATGGTCAGTTGGTCAAGGTTAAGGGTTCGAAGGTCGAGTTGTCGTTCGAGGTTCCTGAAAATGTTTCGGTTTCGCATGCGGATGGCGCCATCAGCGTCATGCCACGCGACGAAACAAAGCGCGCTCGTGCGATGTGGGGCATGTCCCGCTCGCAAGTGGCCAATCTCATTCACGGCGTCACAGCCGGTTATGAGAAGAAGCTCGAAATCAACGGCGTTGGTTACAAGGCAGCGATTGCTGGTCCGGTTTTGAAGCTGAGCTTAGGTTTCAGCCATGATGTCGATTATGCGGTTCCGCAGGGGATCCAGATCACGACGCCAAAGCCGACCGAAATCGTTGTAACGGGGATTGATAAGCAGAAGGTCGGTCAGACCGCTGCCGAGATCCGTGACTTCCGTGGCCCTGAGCCCTACAAGGGTAAAGGCGTCAAATACGCTGGCGAATTTATCTTCCGCAAGGAAGGCAAGAAGAAGTAAGGGGCCCCATTATGGCGAAGAACTCAGTTGCCACCGATCGGCGCCGTTCACGCGTTCGTCGTTCGCTCAAGGCGGCCTCCAATGGTCGTCCGCGTTTGTCCGTGTTTCGCTCGTCGAAGCAGATTTACGCTCAAGTGATCGACGACGCCAATGGCGTTACACTAGCTGCTGCCTCGACGGTCGACAAAGACCTCAAGGGCAAGCTCAAGACGGGTGCCGATGTTGCGGCAGCCTCAGCCGTCGGCAAGCTCGTTGCAGAACGCGCCGTCAAGGCTGGCGTCAAAGCGATCGTCTTCGATCGTGGTTCGTATATGTATCATGGCCGCGTGAAAGCGTTGGCCGATGCTGCCCGCGAGGGTGGTTTAGAATTCTGATCGGGAAGGGGGCGGGAATACCGTCCCTTTCTTTTTCTCGAAGCGAGCGGGTCCGTTCTGGGCCCGCGTTTTTAGTAAGAGGCCTACATGGCAAGAGAACCAAGAGAGCGTAAGGATCGCGAAGAGCGCGATTCTGAATTCGTGGATCGGCTCGTCCACATTAATCGCGTCGCCAAAGTGGTGAAGGGTGGTCGTCGCTTCGGCTTCGCAGCTCTCGTCGTCGTTGGTGACCAGAAGGGTCGCGTTGGCTTCGGTCACGGCAAGGCCCGCGAAGTTCCAGAAGCTATCCGCAAGGCAACGGAAGCCGCCAAGCGCGCGCTGATCCGCGTGCCATTGCGCGAAGGCCGTACGCTTCACCATGACGTTGCAGGTCGCCACGGCGCTGGCAAGGTTGTGCTCCGCGCGGCTCCTGCAGGTACCGGTATCATCGCCGGCGGCCCAATGCGCGCCGTGTTCGAGTCGCTTGGCATGCACGACGTTGTTGCCAAGTCGCTCGGTTCATCGAACCCTTACAACCTTGTTCGCGCCACGATCGACGCGCTCAAGCACGAAGACAGCCCACGTTCGGTTGCTGCTCGTCGTGGTCTTAAGGTTTCCCAGCTTCAGTCCCGCCGCGGTGACGCGGATGCGGCAAGCGCTGACGCATAAGGGGATCTGACAGATGGCAAAAGCTGCAGCAAAAAAAGCTGGCACGACGGTTACCGTCGAACAGATCGGTAGTCCGATCCGCCGGATCGAGGCCCAGCGCGCAACGCTGATCGGTCTTGGTCTTAACAAGATGCGCCGCCGCTCGACTCTGCCCGACACCCCTGAGGTGCGCGGCATGATCTTCGCGGTCCGTCACCTCGTTCGTGTTGTCGATGACAGCACGGCCGGCAAGTGAGGAGGGCACCATGAAACTCAATGGTATTAGCGATAATTCAGGTGCCAAGAAGTCCCGCATGCGGGTCGGTCGTGGTATTGGTTCCGGTAAAGGCAAGACAGCCGGCCGTGGTGTAAAGGGTCAGACCGCTCGTACGGGCGTCGCGATCAAGGGCTTCGAAGGCGGTCAGATGCCGCTCTATCGTCGCCTTCCAAAGCGCGGCTTTACGAACATCCACGCCAAGCACTTCAATGAGGTCAATATCGGCCGAATCCAGACCGCCATCGACGCGAAGAAGCTCGATGCCAAGAAGGTTGTGACGGTTGAGGCTTTGGTGGATGCAGGCGTTTGCTCGAAGCATCTCGATGGCGTCCGTATTTTGGGCTCCGGCGAAATCAAGACCAAGCTCACTTTCGAAGTAGCTGGCTTGACCAAGTCCGCTCAGGCTGCAATCGAGAAGGCTGGCGGTTCGGTTAAGCTTTTGGTGGTGGCGGTCGAAGCTACGGCTTGATCTTCGCACCTAGGAACGCCATTTCTAGAATGTTGCCGGGCGGCGGATTTGGGTCCGTTCGCCCGGCATTTTCGTTTTTAAGACATATGAATTGGAGCGCGGCATGGCATCGGCAGCTGAGCAGCTTGCAGCAAACTTGAATTTTGGGGCGCTGGCAAAGGCAGATGAGCTCAAAAAGCGGATTTGGTTCACGCTTGGAGCGCTGATGGTCTATCGCCTGGGCACCTATATTCCAT
>JAPJMW010000064.1 GCA_026461505.1 Beijerinckiaceae bacterium | reverse complement strand
TGTCATACCCTCACCCTAATTATGGTTTAGCGTCATCAATCAGATCTTAGAGTGGATTTTATGAATATCACTGACCTTCCGAGCTATCTGGCTGGCGGCCTCGTTAATACGATCGTACCTTTCTTGTTCGTTTTGACAATTATCGTCTTTTTCCACGAGTTGGGACATTATCTTGTCGGGCGGTGGTGTGGTGTTCGCGTCTCGACATTCTCCATCGGATTTGGGCCGGAGCTCATTGGTTGGAACGATCGCAGCGGAACGCGCTGGCGCATAGCGCTTTTGCCACTTGGCGGATTTGTTCGTTTTTTCGGGGATGTCGATCCTGCCAGCACGCCAGACTATGAGTCCGCTGAAGCGTTAACGCCCGACGAACGGTCCGTTAGTTTCATCTTTCAGCCGGTTTGGAAGCGCTTCCTCATTGTGTTGGCGGGACCGTTAGCCAGTATTTTACTCGGAATGGTGATTTTTTCGTCGAATGCCTATCTGTTCGGCCGGGTTGTACTCATTCCGAAGGTGGCAAGCGTTGTTGCCGAAAGCGCGGCGGCGGAAGCGGGATTCCAGGTCGGCGACATTATCTTGTCGGTAGACGGTAACGGGGTCGAGAGCTTTATTGATCTCCAAAGAATAGTCGGCATGTATGCAGGGGTTCCGCTTAAATTTCAGGTCAAACGCGATGGCGCCGAGGTTGCGTTGGTCGCAACGCCAAAGATGCAATTGAGAGATTCGATTGCCGGAAGCCGCCGCATGGGCGTACTGGGCATTGCCGCGGCACGAGATGCTTCTACGCTCATTATGAAACAGGAGACGGTTTTAGGCGCGATAGCCTTTGGTCTTCGCCAAACATGGAACGTGATTGAAAGCAGCGGGGATTTTCTGGCTGGTCTTTTTTCGGGAAGGGCATCCACGGATCAATTGTCAGGGCCGGTTGGTATCGCCAAGATGTCGGGCGAGGTGGCGAAGCTTGGCCTTAATGCCCTCATCGGCTTTGCCGGTATGATTTCGGTTTCGATTGGATTACTGAACCTAATGCCGATTCCGCTTCTCGATGGCGGTCATCTGGTGCTTTACGCCATTGAGGCAGTTAGAAATCGCGCTTTAAATCAAAAGGTTACGGAGTTTATTTTTAAGGTTGGATTAGCAATTATCGCCTGCCTGACGCTTTTTTCTTTGTATTTGGATCTTCATTAGCCGTTAGCGTTAACCTTTAAATAATCCTGATTGCAAAATTTGATAAGAAATTGACGTTATTTTTCCGTCAGATGTTTGCAGTAGCCCATAAAGGCGTTAAAAGGTAAAAGTCGTATTAGGCCAGCCAAGGTGTGTGCATTGGCCCGTACTCGGATTGGGATTGTGTCGCAATGAAGTTAGCTAATACTGCCTTTGCTCTTGGCCGCCGGTTGTTTTTCTTCCTGTCGGTTATGCTGATGTTGTCCTTAGGCACTGTGGTGTCTGGGCACGCAGAGGTTATCGTTGTGAAGGGCAATAGCCGGGTCGATGTTACGACCATTCAGTCCTATGTTTCGGGTCAGTCCATTGATGTTGCCAAGAAGGATCTTCTGGCAACGGGTCTTTTTTCTAGCGTTGATATCGCGAAGAAGGGCGAAGAGATCGTTGTAACGGTCAAAGAAAACAACATCATAAACCGGGTCGCTTTTGAGGGTACGAAGCGTCTTAAGTCTGAGATGTTTGAAGGTGAGCTGCAGTTGAAGCCGCGTGGTGCCTTCACGCAGGCAGCGCTTGATGCGGATATCGCGCGGATCAAGGAAATTTATCAGCGCGTCGGTCGTTCTAGCGTTGATGTGCAATCGCGTATTGTCCAGCTTGAGAATGGCAAGCTCGACGTCGTGTTTGCGGTCAATGAAGGAAGCAAGACCGGCGTGAAATCAATCGAATTTTCTGGCAATGCAAATTTCTCGTCTGGTCGTTTGCGCGATGAAATGCAGACAACAGAAAGCAATTGGCTTTCGTGGATTAAGACGTCGGACGTATACGATTCAGATCGGTTAGCGGCTGATGCTGAATTGGTTCGCCGTTTTTATCTCCGTCATGGTTACGCAGATATGCGTGTGGTCGACACAAAGGTAAACTATGACGATGCAGCTGCCGGTTATCGCGTGTTAATCACTGTTGATGAAGGCAAGCAATATAAGGTCAGCGATATTTCGATTGTTTCCAAGATTCCAGAGATTACCGCTGAGTCCCTTCGTCCAAAGGTCGCGCTTAATCAGGGTGATGTTTACAATTCTGATTTGGTTGAAAAGTCGATTTATGGTATTACGACCCAGGTTTCTGCCAAGGGTTATGCTTTTTCTCAGGTTCGTCCTAAGGGTGATCGTGACCCTTCCTCTTCTACCATTAAACTGTCCTTCGTCGTTGAAGAGGGGCCTCGTGTTTACATCGAGCGTATCAATGTTCGCGGTAATACACGCACGCGTGATTACGTCATTCGTCGTGAATTCGATATCGGCGAGGGGGATGCCTATAATAAGGTGTTGGTTGATCGTACTGAGCGTCGCTTGAACAATCTGGGTTTCTTTAAGTCGGTGCGTATTTCGAATGAGCCGGGCTCTACGCCTGACCGCGTCATCGTTAATGTGGATGTTGAAGATAAATCGACGGGTCAGTTCTCGGTTGGTGGCGGTTATTCCACATCAGAAGGCATACTTGCCGAAGTTGGTGTTCAAGAATCCAATCTAATGGGTAAGGGACAGTTTGCTCGCGTTCGTGGTTCGACGGGGCAGTATTCGAAGGGCGTCGAATTCAATTTCACTGAGCCTTATTTCTTGGATCGCCGTTTGGCGGGCGGTATCGATTTATATTCAAAGCAAAATGATAATTCGCGATTTGCTTATTATTCAAACGCTAAGACGGGTGCGACGTTGCGCCTCGGTGCTCCATTGACGGAGGAATTTTCCGTCACTGGCCGTTACTCGATTTATAACAATAATCTGACCATTACAGATAGCAGTAACGCGTCTTTGGCCATGCAAAGCGCAGAGGGAAACAATATTACGTCTGCGCTTGGTTACACGCTTGCTTACAATACGCTTGATAATGTGAATAATCCCAGTTCTGGTCAGATGCATGAATTAAAGCAGGATATTGCCGGATTTGGTGGTGACTCTCGCTTTATTAAGACAACCGCTGATCTCAAATATTATCATGAGCTTTCTGATACGTTTACAGGCTTACTCAGAGGGCAGGCGGGTTACATATATTCGGATAATCTTCGCATTATTGACGGTTTCTTTATGGGGCCGGATCTGGTGCGCGGTTTTGCTATGTCAGGTATGGGAGCTCGTGATAGCACGACGCAGGTTTCCCGTAACGCGCTTGGTGGAACGACATATTTGGGTGGTTCGAGCGAACTTCAATTTCCGCTTTTTGGAATGCCTCGTGAAGTCGGTTTGAAGGGTGCAGTTTTTGCTGATGCTGGAACGCTCTTTGGATATTCCGGTTCTACGTCAGGCGTGAGCGTTGTTGGCGACGATAAGTCGATCCGCGGTTCTATTGGTGCAGGTGTGCTTTGGGCATCGCCAATTGGTCCGATCCGGCTTGATCTAGCATACCCGGTTACCAAGAATGATTATGATCAGACGCAAGTATTTAGGTTCTCGGCTGGTTCGACCTTCTAATTGGAAGACGAATTGCAAGTGCAAAGACTGATTTGGATGGTTTAGTGTCCCGGAGTGACGGTCAATTTTTTGAAGTTACACCGCGGACCCTGATGGAAATAGCGGAACTTACTTCTGCGTCTCTTCCCTTTGGTCAGGCTGCTGAATTGATCATTATCGGCGTTGCGACACTTGATCGCGCTGGTTCGTCGGAGCTGTCGTTTCTTGATAATTCCGCCTATCGCAAGGCGTTAGAAACTAGCCGTGCGGGCGCTTGTTTTGTTTCGCCTGCCGATGCGCATTTGGTGCCTACTGGTACGATTGCTCTCATTGTTGCGCATCCCTATGCGGCCTTCGCAAAGGCTGCGATGGCGCTTTATCCTGAGGCTGCATTTCCATCACCCGTTTTTGGCCGTTCGGGAATATTTCCGGGCGCTACGATCCATGCGGAAGCACGGCTTGAATCGGGAATATCACTCGATCCCGGGGTTGTTATAGGCCCTGGCGTTGAGATTGGAGAGGGCTCGACGATTGGAGCCAATACCGTTATTGGTCCCTATGTTAGAATAGGTCGAAATTGCCATATCGCATCGAATGTTACGATCATTCATTCGTTCATAGGCAATGATGTTATTATTCACTCAGGCGTCAGTCTTGGCCAGGATGGTTTTGGATTTGCGATTGGCCGCGATGGCCATAGTAAAGTGCCACAAATCGGGCGCGTTATTGTTCAAGATAAAGTCGAATTAGGCGCTCAAGTGACAGTTGATCGCGGGGGTGTCAGGGATACGATTATTGGGGAAGGCTCCAAGATCGATAATATGGTACACATTGCTCATAATGTTGTTATCGGTAGGCATTGCCTCATTGCCGCTCAAACGGGTATTGCCGGAAGCACAGAGATTGGTGATTTCTGTATCTTCGGTGGGCAGGTGGGTTTGACTGGCCACATTAAAATTGGTCGCGGTACTCAGATTGCTGGTGGTAGTTCGGTCATATCAGACTTGGCTCCCGGTTCTAAGGTTGGAGGTTACCCCGCAAGGCCGATCAAGCAATGGTTTAGGGAAGTTGCTGTTCTGGCTCGATTGGCTCAGACATCCCGTGGCGGTAAAAAAGAGTCGAGCATAGATTCTCGAATGAACGGAACGGAGTTAGACGATGAATGACACCAGCAAGAAGGAATTGGGTACCGCTGATATCCTAAGAATTCTCGAATTGCTCCCTCATCGTTATCCTTTTCTGTTGGTCGATAAGATCATCGAAATGGATGGTGATGAGTCATGCATCGGCATTAAAAATGTGACGTTCAACGAACCGCAATTCAATGGTCATTTTCCGGGCCGTCCTGTGATGCCGGGTGTTATGCTGATTGAAGGCATGGCGCAGACGGCGGGTGCTTTGTGTGTTGCGTCAAAAGATGATGCTGCTCCGAAGATTGTTTATTTTATGACGATCGATAATGCGAAATTTAGAAAGCCAGTAGGCCCTGGCGATCAGGTTCATTACCATCTGAAAAAATTGCGGCAGCGGGCTAATATGTGGTGGTTCCAAGGAACAGCAATGGTAGATGGTAAAATCGTTTGCGAAGCTGAACTTAGCGCGATGCTGGTGAATTAAGGTTTTGGCCATGAATCATGCAGCCCAAATCCATCCAATGTCCGTTGTAGATCCATCCGCAAAACTTGGCGTTGGTGTGGTCATTGGACCATTTTGTACCATTGGTCCCCACGTTGAGTTGGGAGATGGTTCGGAATTAGTGTGCCAGGTATCGATTTCCGGCCGAACTAAGATTGGTCCCGGCGCGCGTATTTTTCCTTTCGCCTCCATTGGTCATATTCCGCAAGATTTAAAATTTCATGGCGAGGAATCGACACTTGAAATTGGTGCGAAATGCACGATCCGGGAAGGCGTTACGATGAACCCTGGAACCGAAGGTGGCGGTCTTGTCACGCGTGTTGGTGATCGGTGTACCTTTCTTGCCAATTCCCATGTCGCCCATGATTGCATCATTGGTAATGACGTTATTTTTTCGAACAATGTGATGTTGGCCGGACATTGTCAGGTTGGCGATTTTTCGATCTTAGGCGGTGGCGCTGCTGTTCACCAATTCTGTCGAATTGGTGCGCACGCGTTTATTGGTGGCCTTTCGGGTGTTGAGAATGATGTGATCCCTTATGGCATTGCATTAGGTAATCGCGCGCATCTCGCG
>JAPJMW010000063.1 GCA_026461505.1 Beijerinckiaceae bacterium | reverse complement strand
GCCATTTCCGCTCACCAGATGAAATGAACTGATCGAAAACAACCTGCGCACCATTCGCGAAATCGCCGAATTGCGCTTCCCACAGCGTAAGTGCATTCGGCTCCGACAAAGAGTAGCCATATTCGAAGCCAAGCACCGCTTCTTCGGACAACATTGAGTTAATGACTTCGTATTTGCCTTGGCCTTCGCGGATATTGCTCAATGGCTTATAGCGACGCTCTGTTTCTTGATCGATCAGAACCGAGTGACGCTGTGAGAACGTTCCGCGCTCAACGTCTTGTCCAGAAAAACGAACACGCGTTCCCTCATTAACCGTGAGAGCAAACGCCAAGGCTTCACCCGTCGCCCAATCGATGCCTTCGCCCGTATCAATCGCTTTCCGACGGTTTTCTAAAAAGCGTTGAATTGTTTTATGCGCGTTAAATCCTTCTGGGATTTGGGTAATTTTAGTGCCGATTTCCTTTAGCAAAGGAAGGGGCGCACCTGTTTCACCCCGACGTGCATCGTCCTGTGTCGATGCAACGGCCTTCAATCCGGCCCAGCGCCCGTCTAACCAATCCGCTTTGTTTGGCTTATAGGCCTGACCCGCTTCATGTTCAGCCTCAAGGCGTGCGCGCCAATCGGACTTCATCTTGTCAACTTCACCGTCGGTGACGACACCTTCGGAAATCAATTTTTTTGAATAGATTTCTAGTGTCGTCGCCTGCTGCCTAATTTTCTTGTACATTAAGGGCTGGGTAAAACTCGGCTCATCACCTTCATTGTGGCCAAAGCGCCGATAGCAGAACATGTCGATAACAACAGGCTTGTGAAACAGTTGCCTAAATTCAACAGCAACTTTCACGGCAAATACAACCGCCTCCGGATCATCACCATTCACGTGGAAAATAGGTGCTTCGATCATCTTGGCAACATCGGACGGATAGGGCGACGAACGCGAAAACCGCGGATAGGTCGTAAAGCCGATTTGATTATTGATGATAAAGTGGATTGATCCGCCCGTCTTATGTCCCTTGAGTCCTGACAGACCTAAACATTCTGCGACTACGCCCTGTCCGGCAAAAGCAGCATCGCCGTGAATGAGCAACGGCAAAACTTTTATGCGCTCTGCTGTATCATCGAGCTGGTCTTGCTTGGCACGAACCTTACCAAGCACGACCGGATCAACGATTTCAAGATGAGATGGATTGGCCGTTAGCGAAAGATGGACATTGTTGCCGTCAAAATTTCGATCAGACGATGCGCCGAGATGGTACTTAACGTCGCCCGAACCCTCGACGTCAGCGGGAGCATATGACCCGCCTTTAAATTCGTGGAAGATTGCACGATGGGGCTTACCCATCACTTGTGCCAAAACATTCAGACGGCCGCGATGCGCCATACCGAACACAATTTCCTGAACACCCAAAGCGCCACCGCGCTTAATAATTTGTTCAAGAGCAGGAACCATCGATTCACCGCCATCAAGACCAAAGCGCTTTGTGCCTGTATATTTTACGTCAATGAATTTTTCGAAACCTTCTGCTTCAACAAGTTTATTTAGAATCGCGCGTTTACCTTCACGGGTAAAAGCGATTTCCTTGTCTGGTCCTTCGATCCGTGCTTGAATCCAGCTTTTTTCAGCTGGATTCGAAATGTGCAAAAACTCCCAACCAATTGTTGAACAATAGGTACGACGCAGAAGGGAAAGCATTTCCCTTAGCGTTGCGTATTCAAGACCTAAAACAAAATCGATAAAGATTTTGCGATCCCAATCGGCTTCCGTAAACCCATAAGAAGAGGGGTGAAGCTCCTCGTGATCTTTACGTGGCTCAAGATTAAGGGGATCCAAATTGGCATGAAGATGGCCACGCATACGATAGGCGCGGATCATCATCAAGGCACGAACGGAATCCCGGGTTGCCTGCTGAAGATCGCTTTGCGAAACAACCGCTTTTGCTGCGTCAGCTTTACCCTTTAATTTATCGCCAACGGCTTTTTCAACGTCAGCCCAATTTCCATCAAGCGCGGAAACCAGATCGTCACGTTTAGTAATCGGCCAATTGGGTTTCTTCCAAGAAGCGCCCTTTACAGATTTTTGAACGGACTCAGGATCATCTTTCAAAGCATCAAAAAAAGCTCTCCATTCGGCATCAACCGATGAAGGATCTTTTTCATAGCGTCCTTGCAGCTCCTCAATATAGGCGGCGTTTCCGCCATATAAAAAGGAAGTCTCAATAAATGCTTCGTTCTGATCCTGGCGTCCCATGATCTACTCCTTAGAGCCTTAGCCCTTTAACAATTCGACCAGTGTTTTACCCAACCGTGCCGGCGATGGTGATACGCGAATTCCTGCGGCTTCCATCGCAGCAATTTTATCCTCAGCCCCACCCTTGCCGCCCGATATAATGGCACCCGCATGACCCATACGACGGCCGGGAGGCGCTGTACGACCAGCAATAAACCCTACCACTGGCTTTTTACGACCACGCTTTGCTTCATCAATCAGGAACTGCGCTGCATCCTCTTCCGCAGAGCCTCCGATTTCACCAATCATGACGATGGATTCTGTTTTTGGATCTGCCAAAAACATTTCAAGCATGTCGATAAATTCTGTTCCCTTAACAGGGTCGCCACCAATACCAACGGCCGATGTCTGCCCTAAACCTTCCATCGTGGTTTGGAAGACGGCTTCGTAAGTCAACGTTCCAGAACGTGAAACAATACCCACATTTCCAGGCTTAAAGATGTTACCGGGCATGATGCCAATCTTACATTCGCCAGCAGTCATCACACCTGGACAATTGGGTCCAATTAAGCGAGATTTTGAACCAGAAAGGGCGCGCTTCACGCGAACCATATCCAAAACAGGAATGCCTTCCGTAATACAAACGATAAGCGGAATTTCGGCCTGAATGGCTTCGCAAATCGCGTCTGCCGCGCCGGGTGGCGGGACATAAATAACGGAAGCATCGGCGCCCGTTGCTGCGCGTGCCTCGGAAACGGTATCGAATACCGGTAAACCTAAATGGGTTGTTCCGCCTTTACCTGGCGACGTGCCGCCAACCATCTTCGTTCCATAAGCAATGGCTTGCTCCGAATGAAACGTCCCCGTTTTTCCGGTAAACCCTTGCGTCAAAACTTTTGTGTTGGCATCAATAAGAATAGCCATTAGCGGATCTCCCTCACGGCCTTAACAATTTTTTGGGCGGCATCATCGAGATCGTCAGCCGCAATAACGTTGAGACCGGATTTAGAAATAATATCTTTGCCAAGTTGGACATTGGTTCCCTCCAAACGAACGACGAGGGGAACGGTAAGGCCCACTTCTTTCACGGCAGCGATCACGCCTTCGGCGATAACATCGCACTTCATGATGCCGCCAAAAATATTGACAAGAATACCTTGAACATTCGGATCAGCGGTGATGATCTTAAATGCCGCAGTTACCTTTTCTTTGGTTGCGCCGCCGCCGACATCCAAGAAGTTAGCCGGAAATTCACCATAGAGCTTAATGATATCCATGGTGGCCATTGCAAGGCCGGCGCCATTCACCATACAGCCAATGGTGCCATCAAGGGCGATGTAGGACAGGTCATATTTCGACGCTTCAATTTCTTTTGCGTCTTCTTCCGTCTCATCGCGCAAAGCCATTATTTCTGCATGGCGATAAAGGGCGTTTGAATCAAAAGAGATCTTTGCATCCAAACATCTCAAATGATGATCGGTTGTAACAATCAATGGATTGATTTCCAACATCGCCATGTCTTTGGCAACGAATGCAGCGAAAAGCTGTTCGACTAATACGCCAGCTTCCTTAGCAAGATCGCCAGTAAGCTTTAAAGCCTTAGCGACCGCACGTCCGTGATGTGGCATAATTCCGGTTGCTGGATCAACCGAGAAGGTAACAATTTTCTCTGGTGACTTATGAGCAACTTCTTCGATATCCATTCCACCTTCGGTCGATACAACAAAGGCTATTCTTGATGTTGCGCGATCGACCAGCATAGAAAGGTAGAATTCTTTAGCGATATCGGAACCATCTTCGATATAGAGCCGGTTTACCTGCTTACCATGTGGGCCTGTTTGGATCGTTACAAGCGTGTTTCCAAGCATTTGTGAAGCATACTGCTTCACTTCATCGATGGACTTTGCAAGCCTAACGCCGCCCTTATCTCCGGCCGCAGCTTCTTTAAATTTGCCCTTACCTCTGCCACCCGCATGAATTTGTGATTTTACAACCCATAGCGGACCGCCGAGTGCTTTGGCAGCCGCTTCAGCTTCGGAAGCCTGCATAATTGCCCGGCCGTTAGACACTGGCACACCGAATTCCTTCAGTACTGCTTTAGCCTGATATTCATGAATGTTCATAGAGTATCCTTAAATGCACACGTTAAAAGGCGCGGTCCCTTTTAGGCACTGCAAGAGGTTAAATTATGCGAGGGCAGGATTAATGACTTTGCACGCCTCAATGAGGCTCTGAACCGAAGCAACAGATTTTGCGAAGGCTTCTTTCTCATCAGACTTCATCCGGAGCTTCACGATTCGTTCAACGCCTTTTTCACCGATAACGATTGGCACGCCGACAAACATATCCTTCACGCCGTAGGCGTTTGATATATAGGCGGCGCATGGCAATACGCGCTTCTGATCTTTCAAATAGCTCTCGGCCATTGCAATCGCTGATGCCGCAGGCGCATAGAAGGCAGAACCCGTCTTCAGCAAATTGACAATCTCGCCGCCGCCCTTGCGCGTGCGCTCAACAATCGCGTCGAGACGCTCTTGTGTCGTCCATTTCATCTTGACGAGATCGGGAAGTGGAATACCGCCGACATTCGAATAGCGGACCATTGGCACCATATCGTCGCCATGGCCACCCAATGTCATCGCGGAGACATCCTTGACGGAGACCTTGAATTCTTCAGCCAAGAAATAGCGGAAGCGGGCCGAGTCTAACACGCCTGCCATGCCGACGATTTTCTTAGGATTGATGCCCGAGAACTTCTGCAGGGCCCACACCATCGCATCGAGCGGGTTGGTGATGCAGATGACAAAGGCTTTCGGCGCATATTGCTTGATGCCGGTACCGACCGCTTCCATCACTTTCAGATTGATACCCAAGAGATCATCGCGGCTCATGCCTGGCTTACGGGGAACGCCGGCGGTCACAATCACAACGTCGGCGCCTGCAATGGCCTCGTAGCTTGAGGCGCCTCTATAGGCGGCATCAAAGCCGTCAACGGGGGATGATTCCGCAATATCGAGGCCTTTTCCCTGGGGTACGCCATCCGCAATATCGAAAAGGACGATGTCACCCAATTCCTTCAGACCAGCGAGGTGAGCGAGGGTGCCACCGATTTGGCCGGAACCGACGAGTGCGATTTTCTTGCGAGCCATCAAACTATTCCTTCTAACGAATGGTTACCTGCAGAGATCCCGATTTTGGGATTTATTGTCCAAACCGCTTATCCTTGAATGGCCAACCCTTCAAGTTGGCCGAAAGGGCTAGTT
>JAPJMW010000062.1 GCA_026461505.1 Beijerinckiaceae bacterium | reverse complement strand
TGGCTTGGCTGTCGAGCCGATTTCCTTCGCTGTTACGGTCCTTTGTGATCGAACCACTTGGGGCGTATGAAGGTCCCCCGAACGATCTGGGGCGACATGTCGCGGTCACTTGGATTGCCGGATATTTGGTCGCCCAAGTTACAATCCTCATCGTCTTTCGATTAAGCAATCCCATTGAAGCGGGACGGTTAGGGCTGTCTTTGACGATAGCCAATATGATCGGGCTCTTGGCCCAAAGTGGTTTAGCGGCGCAGGTGCCATCCTTGGTTCGTGATGTTGAGCAAAAAGACTGGCAAGCGTTCGACCATCGATTTCAGAGGGCGTTTCGGCAAATGCTAGGGATTTTTTTAACATTGGCCATGGGAGCAGTAACATTCCGGTTGATCGTGTCGCTCACGCCGTATCGTGATCGGCTTTTGGATACAATTCCCTTTCTATGCCTGTTTGCAGGGGTATTCATTACCCATATCGTGAATGCTTGGTCGTTGAAGCTACGTTCGTTTCACAAAGATCCTCTGGTGTGGATCATCGCGATTGGGTCCGCGGTGTTGGTGATGCTTTACGCTTTGGTTGCTCCCGTCTATGGAGCCAATGGCGTTACGTTCATTATGCTGGCGGTTCAAGCTGGTTTCACCTTTCCGCTATCTTGGTATACTTTTATGAAACAAGATAAAATATTACGTATATGATTCCGGTTCTGACCATTGCAATTCCGACTTGGAACCGAGCCGTTTATCTCGAAAGATGTTTGTCGCGTATTCACGATGAAGCGACAATTATTGATCTGGGTTCTATCGAAATATTGGTGTGCGACAATTCGAGCTTCGATGCGACGTCGGAAATTTTACAACAGTTTGTACAAATAGGATTATGTTTAAGAATTATTCGTAATTCCGAAAATATTGGTTCAGATCGGAACATTGCCCAATGCTTTAACGAGGCGCGTGGTGAGTACGTTCTTATTTTAGGCGATGATGATCTTCTTTGCCGAGGTACACTGAAATGGCTCGTGGAGCGCACGCAAGAAAGAAAATATGGCGTTATTTGTTATAAATCTTACGGCTTTAAAGCCAATGCCGACGAAGAAATGCCTTTTGAAAGTGGACGAGATATCATCTTCGACAACGCCGGAGATTTTCTTGCGGGTATAGGCTCACTTTCAACCCTTATTTCTGCGTGCGTCGTTCGTAAATCAATATTGACCGGTGTGGATGCAATCTCATTCGTTGGCGGTAATCTTGTTCAGGTTCATCTCGTTATTAGCGCTGCGATTGCCAGCAGCATAAATCTTTATTCCACTAAAAGGAGGGTGGCATGTGGGCGAAATTATGCGGTAGCTTATGATTTTTTTGATGTATTTGTTCGACAATTTGGCCTCATCCTCGATAAATACAAAGGGGAGGGTCTCGGCCCGTTTGACGTCGACCGCATCGAAAGACGCATGTTGATCAGCTTTTTCCCGATTTATCTTCTGAGACTTAGATTGAATGGCGTCGGTGATATTTTTCATGTCCGGCGAATTTTTGATGACCGTTTTATGGGTAGAATGGTTTTTGATTATTGGATTAAGCCACTTCTATGGTTACCTCGACCCTCGGCTATACTTTTCGGCGCTCTGACAACATTTTTAGGGCGCCTGTTAAACGGAGATTTAGATCTCGGTATTACGCAGTTGGTTGTTAAAGCACGGCAAGCTATTGCCGATTAGAATTGGAATGCGGACTTTTTTATCTGACAAATTTGTTATGTCCGTCGTCGAATGATTTGGAACAGCCGCGCTAATTTTGGATCGGAGGTCATTGGCTCATCGGGTTTAAGTTATGCTGCTTGACGCTGATGGGTCAAGCGCCGGCTTTGGATGGTGT
This sequence comes from Beijerinckiaceae bacterium, assembly GCA_026461505.1. Classification (GTDB taxonomy): domain Bacteria; phylum Pseudomonadota; class Alphaproteobacteria; order Rhizobiales; family Beijerinckiaceae; genus CAIUPE01. The sequence goes on along the minus strand of JAPJMW010000062.1, from coordinate 109 downwards.
GCTGTTTGATGCGTCTCCTTTCGGCCAGGATGGTTTCGCTGCGCCCGAAGTAGACGTCAGCCGGTGTCAGGTTGCCGATACTCTCGTGGTAGCGACGGTTGTTGTAGTG
>JAPJMW010000061.1 GCA_026461505.1 Beijerinckiaceae bacterium | reverse complement strand
TATGGGGCGCAAGTTTTCGTACTTTGGCAATTAAAACATCCTCATAATGAGACCTGTTAAAAATCCCGATCGTTCCTTTGCGCGGCGCTGCGATATGGGCGCGCCAAAGGTAGTCATGCATAAGCTCTTCGCCACAGGGCTTGCGAAAGGGCTGCACAGTCACGCCCATAGGTCCCGTCGCATTAAAGACGCCACGAACCGTTCCATCTTTCCCACTTGTGTCCATGCCTTGCAGGATAACGAGGAGGCTACGTTTGCCTTCGGCATAAAGCCGATCTTGTAACACGTTGATCTCTTCAATGGTGGTGGCCAGATAGGCGCGTGCGGCATCTGCATCACCAAGGGCACTTGTTTCCTTCGGGTCGATTGAATTGAGATCGACTTTGGTATTGGGCTTTATCCGATAGGCACGAGACTTGTCATGTTCGAGCGTCATTGTATGAGGCCTTTAGCTTGCGTGACGACGATGTCTTGTTTTACGAATAGCGCCAATCATAAATCCAGGAATAATGTTCGGCTAAATTCATGCGTGCCATGGTCAAATCACGGCCGATCGATAGAGGCCACCGCATGTGGTAAATATCGCCGTTCCTTCGAGCCGCTGCTTGTATTTTTGTGCTCCGCTGCTTTCTAAGATCGGCATAGGCGGCAAAGGCCGTTATTGGGTTTCCACGATCTTTTGAAAGCTCGGCGCTCAGAACATGGGCGTCTTCAATAGCCAGTGCGCCACCTTGCGCGAGAAAAGGCAGAACGGGATGGGCCGCATCGCCCAACAGCACCACACGGTTGTCCATCCATTGGCTGCGGGGCGGACGATCAAAAAGGGACCATATGGTCCATTCTTGCGCGGCCTTAATGGCGCGAACGGCATCGGGATGCCAAGACGAGAAGCGCTTTTGAAGGGTCGAAGGCTCTCCTGCTCGTGACCAGCCGGGCTGATTATCAGGATCGGATGTGACGGCCACAAGATTGATAAACTCACCACGGCGAATGGGATAATGGACAAGATGGGCGCCCGACCCAAGCCATAGACCCGTTTCATCTGAGGTTAAATCAGTTGGCCAATCTTTGCGGGCGACAAGGCCACGCCAGGCAATATGGCGATGAAATTCCGGCTTTGACATGTCACCCATCAGGCGGGCGACATTGGACCATATTCCATCCGCACCGATCAGTGCTTTTCCTGTTACGCTTTCGCTCGCCGATTGGGAATCGCAACGGATCGTTACCGATGATGCAGAATTATCTTCAATCTCAGCGACCGTCCGGCCGAAGGCCAAGCGGATATGATCGCTGCCACGCACGGCATCCAGTAAAATCGTTTGAAGGTCCGCGCGATGGATCGTCCAATAGGGTGCGCCATATTGGCCTCGCATGGCTTCGCCTAGTGGCATGCGGCCTAAAACTTTGCCAGACTTTGCGGAACGAACGGTCAGCCTTTGCGGTTCGGCAACCACTTTCGCCAAAGCCGGACCAAGGCCTAGGTCAATCAGGATACGTGAGGCGTTTGGCGAGAGCTGGATGCCAGCGCCCACCTCATCGATCCGCGTTCTCTGTTCGATTAAGATGGTGGGTTGCCCGATGCGGGCAAGCGCAAGCGCCGTGGTAAGCCCACCTATCCCGCCACCCGCAATCAAAATGGGATTGTCGGGCATTTAGCGCCTCCAATCAGGCAGCTTTGTGCGCCTCGAAAACGCAATCGGCCGGATCAGCTGCGCCGTGCAGCGAGGTGTCCAATTTGTAAAGCGTTGAGCAATAGGGGCAGACCACTTCCGAATCGGAGCCCATGTCGAGAAAAATGTGAGGATGATCGAAGGGAGGGCTCGCACCAACGCACATGAATTTATGCGCGCCGATCCGAATGGAAGGAACGCCTGAATCATTCTTGAAATAGGGAATTGCGTGGTCGGCCATTGAATCGCTCTCAATCCTTAAGATGCATGGGGGTTAGCATACTCTTTTGCAGCGCGCTATGCC
>JAPJMW010000060.1 GCA_026461505.1 Beijerinckiaceae bacterium | reverse complement strand
GCCGACCACACAACCAGCAAAGTGAGGGTTAAGGGCCGCAGCATTTTTACACGAACGGGATGGACAAAGGTAAAATTGGACGCCTGCGCAAGCGCCAAGCCGATAATGCCCAAAGTGGCGATAATCGCAGGCGGATCAAATACGAGCACAAGAAACACAACAAGGTTCCAAACGGCGGGAAAGCCACGGAACCAATAATCGTCCGTCTTCATGGTGTTAGAGGCAAAATAAAGCGCTGCCGATAAAACGATGATCGCGCCTTGGGTGGCTAATAGCCAATGCGGGTAAATGCCGCTCATCAACAAGATAACAGCAGGCACGAAAACATAGGTGACATAGTCGACAACCAAATCGAGCACATCGCCTGAAAGCTGAGGAGCGTAGGTCTTGACCGCCCAAGCGCGCGCAAAACTGCCGTCGATGCCATCAACAAGAAGCGCAAGACCCAACCAAGCGAAAGCCAGGCCCATTTGATGCTCGATTGCGGCGGTAAGCGACAAAAAAGCGATGGCCGCGCCAGAGGCGGTAAACACGTGAACGGAAAAGGCGCGATAGTGGTGTGAACGCGAACCCTTATTAGGATTTTCGGGATGCTTGTGGGTATGTTCCGCTTCAGCCATCGAAATCTCTCTTGTTCATGCGACACGGTGGCACGATCTGCAAAAGAATGTCGCACGAACCTGATTTTCTTGTAAACTCAGTTTAGTACCTGAGCGCCACCTTATCAAACACCTAAAAAGGCTTCCTCTCGATGTTTCAGACCTTTGACATGCTGATCATCGGTACGGGTCCGGTTGGTTATGTGTCCGCGATCGGGTTTGCTCAGACTGGTATGAAGGTCGCGCTAATAGGCCCTGTCGACAGCGTTAAAAGGGATGGCAGGACCGTCGCCATTTTGGACGGATCAGTCCAATTGCTTGGTCGATTAGGATGTTGGGACGCTATTTCTCCTTTTGCTGCGCCCCTTTCGCATATGAGAATTATTGACGACACGGGAAGCCTGTTTCGGGCGCCGCCTGTCACGTTCAAGTCCTCCGAGCTAAAACTCGACGCGTTTGGCTATAATGTTGAATTAGCCGATCTTGTTGCCTGTTTGTCTAATATAGCCTCCGAGCAAGCCCTGATCACGCGTTTCGACTCCCACGTTTCAGAATTAAGTACCAGAGCAGATGGTCATTCAGCCGCCATTTTGGCGTCCGGCCAAACGCTTTATGCGCAGGTCATCGTTGGAGCTGATGGACGAAAATCAGTGGTACGAGCGTTTGCGGGAATTGAGGCCAAAGAGTGGTCCTATCCGCAGACCGCGTTAACGGCGGTCTTTAAGCATCAACGCGACCATCACGATATATCAACTGAATTCCATACTCGTCAGGGGCCCTTCACCCTCGTTCCCCTGCCGGGCAAGCGTTCGAGCCTCGTATGGATGATGGATCCCAAAAAGGCGGAACGTTTAGCGGATGTAAGCAATAAGGCGCTAACGCAGGAAGTTGAAAAACAATCCCAATTCATTTTGGGAGCAATGGCGATCGATGGCGATCGCGGTTTGGTGCCGATGGCGGGACTAAATGTTAATCGCTATGCGAATGATCACGTTGCATTGGTCGGAGAAGCTGCCCATGTGTTTCCGCCTATTGGCGCGCAAGGATTGAACCTCGGATTCCGCGACGTCTCCGCGCTTTTAGCGGCGTTTAGTAGTCATCGCGGGCATGAAGCACTGGCAACATATAATGCCGCACGGCAGGCCGACGTTAAGCTGCGTACGGCGGCCGTAGATGTAATGAATAAATCACTTCTGGCCGATTATCTCCCGCTCGATCTTGCCCGTAGTATCGGTCTTTTGACCATTGCCTCCATCCCACCGCTTCGGCGGTTTATGATGAAGCGCGGCGCCGGATACTGAGAGTTAACGGCTAGATGCCATAATTTCTTGCGGAAATTCGGGTAAAGATTGACAGATTGAGCAAGGGCGCATTATCCCTTCATCATGGAAACGCGTCAGGCTAAATACGCTATAGGGGATGTCGTAAAACACCGGATTTATCCGTTCCGTGGTGTCGTATTCGATGTCGATCCGACTTTTTCAAATACCGAGGAATGGTACAATTCTATTCCGGAAGAAGTGCGGCCGAAGCGGGATCAGCCGTTTTACCACCTTTTCGCTGAAAATTCGGAATCAGAATATATCGCCTATGTTTCGGAACAGAATCTGGTTCCCGACACATCAAACGAACCCGTTCGCCACCCTCAAATCGACGAAATGTTCGAAATGGGCGATGATGGCCGTTACCATACGCATAGTATGAACTTTAATTAATTAGATTTAATAAAATGGGCGAGCCGGAATATTTTCCCGCTCGCCCCTTAAAATCAAACAGTGCGATTATTGCGCTGGAGCTGCCGGTTGGGCTGGTACAGTTGCTGCTGGAGCCTGACCTTGGGCGCCCATTTTTTTCCTCATTTCTTCAGCCTGCTTCTGCATTTGTTCTTGAAGCTTTTGCTGCTGCGCTTGCAATACGGCCGGATCAATCGGCGGGCCGTCAAACACCTTGCCGAACGTGGCCAAAGGTACCTGGAAGACGACTTCCTTTGCGAATTGGTTTTGCACGCTGATTGAAAGCGCCGTACCTTTTTTTAAAGCTGCGATGATATCATCCTTCACTGGCACTTCGGCGAAGCAGCCATTCGGGAAGCAAACCGCATATTTGCCGGGTTGAGGTGTGCCCTGATCAACCGAAAAACGAACACCAGGTGCTAGAATGAAGCCGAGTGGTAGCAGAAAGCGACCCACTTTCTGCGGTTCGCCCTGAATATCATAGACCGCGACCGCCAAAACGGGTTGGTTTTGATCGGATACGAAATCGCGGGTCGTGTAGCAAATTTTTTTCTTTGCAGCCTGATCTTCACCACAAATTTTAATCCAGTCGGCCTGAGTTGGTTCGGGCTGGACTTGGACGATCGCAGCAGGTGCATTGGCTGGTGCTGGTGCTGGTGCAGGTGCAGGTGCCGCTACAGGAGCCGGCGCCGGAGCTGGCTTTTTTGCAGCCTGAGCATAAGCCGATCCGTTAAGGACGGCTGGACCCAGTATCAATGCCGCTATTAAGCCAACAGCTCGTAAAGGAATTCGCGAAATCATACTTCTTATCCTCTGGATTCGTGTGAACCCGATTTCCGACTTTAATTAAAAATCTTCCAAGAATCGATAGGCTTGGACCTGATGCGGGTCATACTCTTTTACGGCTCTTCTTGCCATCCAAAATCTGATTGGCTTTGCAAATAAGGCGAATTACATCGAATCATATATCAATTCACCATCCGAGAAGGACAAAGGTCTGGACCTTAAATGCGCAAAGTAATGTTAGGTGTAGCGGCTTGCTTTGCCGTTGTTGCACAGATCGCGCTGGCTGAGCCGAAAGCGGCGATCGCGCTTTATGGCGAACCTGTTTTAATGGCTAATTTTAATCATTTTCCTTACGCGAATATCGATGCGCCTAAAAAAGGCACGATTACGTTCGGGGTGATGGGGACATTTGATACTTTAAACCCCTACTCAGTTAGAGGAATTGCTGCGCAAGGCATTGCTCCACCCATGGGGCTCGTGATCCAAAGTCTAATGGTGCGTTCAGCAGATGAACCTTTTTCGCTTTATGCATCGATTGCACAATCGGTTGATATCTCTATTGATCTTAGCGCGGTTACCTTTCACATAGATCCGCGCGCTCATTTTTCTGATGGTATTCCTCTAACATCCGCTGATGTGATTTTTTCTTGGTCTTTGTTGAAAGAAAAAGGAAAGCCTAATTTACGAGGCTACTACAACAAAGTTGTCTCGGTGGATGCGCCCGACCCGTTAACGGTAATCTTTAAACTGGGTGATGGGCATGATCGCGAATTACCAATGATATTAGCGCTGATGCCTATTTTGGCCAAACATACGACGGACACGGAACATTTTGATGAAACGACGTTAAAGGCACCCATCGGATCGGGGCCTTATGTTGTGTCCGATGTCAAAGCTGGCGAGAGCATCATCTATCGACGTGATCCTAAGTTTTGGGGAATGGATCTGCCGGTTAATAAAGGCATGTATAATGCCGATGCGTATCGTTACGATTATTACCGTGATGCAAACACGCTCTTCGAAGCCTTTAAGGCAGGTCTATATGATGTTCGGAGCGAAGATAATCCTACCCGTTGGGTAACGGGTTATGATTTTCCAAGAATGTTGGATGGCCGCGCGGTCAAAGATCCGATTTCTGTTCGAACCCCTAAAGGAATGGCGGGCCTAGTGTTTAATACTCGTCGGCCGGTCTTTGCCGATATTAGAACACGTGAGGCTCTAAGTTATCTCTTTGATTTCGAATGGATCAACACGGTACTCTTTGAAGGTGTTTATAAAAGGACAGGAAGCTATTTCGAAGGGTCAGATCTCTCAACAACAGGTACGCCAGCAACAAAAGGTGAAAGATCTATTTTGGCGCCGTATCCCGAAGCAGTTCGAAGCGACATTCTTGAAGGGCAATGGCATCCGCCCTTCTCCGATGGATCGGGACGTGACCGTGCAAACGCACGAAAAGCCTTTGAACTTTTACAAGCCGCAGGTTGGTCTTTAAATAAAGGAACGATGACGAATACGAAAGGCAACGCTTTGGATTTTGAAATCGTTGTTGTCAGCCGTGTTCAAGAACGTCTCGCTTTAAATTTCTCCGAATCCTTACAACGTCTCGGCATTAAAATGACCGTTCGTTTGGTCGATGACGTGCAATATTGGCAACGGGTCTCGGCGTTTGATTTTGACATGATCCAATTTACCTGGGGTGCCTCGCCCTCCCCCGGAAATGAACAATATAACCGTTGGGGCTCGCGCTCCAAGGATCGGCAAGGTTCTCTTAATTATGCCGGCGCCTCCAATCCTGCAATCGATGCTGCCATTGATGCGATGTTGGGAGCGCCTTCGCGGGATGCATGGCTGGATGCCGTTCATGCGCTCGACAGGGTTCTAATTTCCGGATTTTATGTGGTTCCACTGTTCCACGCGCCAGAACAATGGATCGTGCGTAACGCCGCCGTCAAAAGACCGGATTATACTCCGCTCTTTGGCTTTGCCCCTGAAACCCTCTGGCGTGAGGATTAACGTATGTCAGAACCGCTAGTAATTGATATTGTGTCTGATGTTGTTTGTCCGTGGTGCTATGTCGGCAAGAAGCACATTGAAAAAGCCCTTGCAAATATGCCGGATATCGATGCGGTTGTCCGTTGGCATCCGTTTCAATTGGATCCTAGCATTCCCGCTGAAGGATATGATCGCAAAGCCTATATGGCTAAAAAATTTGGTGATGGTGGCCAACTTAAGGCGGCACATGAGCGGCTTGAAGCGCTAGGAAATTCTAACGGCATTGCTTTTCAATTCGATGCGATTAGCCGTTCACCCAATACACTCGATGCGCATCGCTTGATCCGCTGGGCAGATGAGGCTGGGATTCAAGACGCGGTTGTATCGAGCCTCTTTCAATCCTATTTCGAAGAAGGTTTGGATATAGGTGATCGTTCCGTCTTGGCTTTCATAGCAGGTAAAGCTGGTATGGATTCCGATTTGGTTACCGCACGGCTAGAGACGGATATGGACGTTGAATCAGTACGCGCTGAGATTGCGGAAGCGGGCCGCATAGGCGTATCCGGCGTTCCATTTTTCATCTTGGCCCAAAAGCTTGCCGTTTCTGGTGCGCAACCCAGTGAAGTACTGATGGATGCTATTCGCCAAGCTATGGCTGCTTAAATGGTTGTTCGGTTTGATCAGCGAATTCGAGCCGCACTTTTTTTGTGTTTGGCGATGGTGCTGGCCGTCTCGTGCGACACGATTTCGAAATTTCTGAGTGCGAGATACCCCATTCATGAAATAGGATTGGTTCGATATTCTGTGACCATTCCGATTGGTATCATGATGGCTTGGTCAGCCCTTCGTTCGAAACAAACAGGCATTTTGAATTGGCGGCCCCTTTTTCTAAGAGGCTTTTTAATCGCAACCGGTAATTTGCT
>JAPJMW010000059.1 GCA_026461505.1 Beijerinckiaceae bacterium | reverse complement strand
GGTGGATGCAGGATTTATTCTCGTTGATTATCCGATCACGGTGAATGCAGTGTCGGGTTATTCGGGTGGCGGTAAATCGATGATCGAGGCCTATGAGGCAGGTACCGCGCCGCATTTCGAGCTTTATGGATTGGGATTGGCGCATAAGCATGTGCCGGAATTGCAGACTTATTCCAACCTTAATCAACGCCCCATATTTGTGCCTTCTGTTGGTAATTTCAGACAGGGGATGTTGGTGAGCGTTCCACTTCATTTGGATGCTCTCGACGGTAGGCCGAAAGCGGCTGATTTACATGCTGCATTGGTGGATCGCTATGAGGGCTGCGAGTTGGTGCGCGTGGTTCCGATGGATGATGCGAGCGTGAAAGCGGGGCGGTTGGAAGCTGAATCGCTTAACAATACGGATATGCTGGAATTGCGCGTTTATGACAATGAAAGCGCGCGGCAAGCGGTGCTTGTCGCTAAACTCGATAATCTTGGTAAAGGTGCGTCGGGGGCTGCGGTGCAGAATTTGAAGTTGATGTTGGGGGTTGCCTAATTAATCCGTCATTGCGAGCCAAGAGCGAAGCGATCTAGCTAAACATTGTCAAGAAGGTGCACCACTTTGATTGTGTTCCTTCTTGAAGCATCAACTGGTTTGCTTCGCGTTCGCTCGCAATGACGGTAAATTGCGCCCTTCAATCCAACCGAAACTTCGCCAATTCGCGATGCTCGCCGTGGATGCGTCTTACTGTTCCGGTGATGGAGCGATAGACGATGGTTTCCGTCTCAATCACCTCGCCGTGAAATCTTACGCCGTGCATAAGTGCGCCATCAGTAACACCTGTAGCTGAGACGATCACGTCATCGGAGGCTAGTTCTTCCATATCGTATTTGCGTTTTGGATCGGTGACGCCCATGCCGCGCGCGCGGTCGATTTTAGCTTGTGTGTCGAGCACCAAACGGCCCTGCATTTGCCCGCCGACGCAGCGCAATGCGGCTGCTGCCAGCACGCCTTCCGGTGCACCACCGCTGCCGAGATAGAGATCAATTACGGTGAAGGATTGCATCGCGGTGAAGATGACGCCTGCCACATCACCATCCGTGATTAAACGGACAGAAGCGCCAGTGCTGCGAACCGCCTCGATAAGACCCGCATGGCGTGGACGATCGAGAATGAGAACGTTAATTTCATGCGGCTGTACGCCCTTCGCTTTCGCGAGAGAGTGGACATTATCGACCGGGGTTGCATCAAGATCGACCACGCCTTTGGCATAGCCTGGGCCGATGGCGATTTTGTCCATATAGACGTCGGGCGCGTAGAGCAGCGAGCCTGCCGGGGCCATCGCCATGACCGCAATCGCGCCAGGCATGTCTTTGGCGCAAAGCGTTGTGCCCTCTAACGGATCAACCGCGATATCGACTTTAGGGCCGGAGCCATTGCCGACTTTTTCACCGATAAAAAGCATTGGCGCTTCATCACGCTCGCCTTCGCCGATGACGATACGGCCATCAATGGGAAGTTTGTTAAGTTCACGGCGCATCGCATCGACGGCGGCCTGATCCGCCGCTTTCTCGTCACCCCGTCCGCGCCAACGGGCTGCGGATACGGCAGCGCGCTCGGTCACGCGCACAAGCTCCATGGACAGGATCCGCTCGATGACCTCTTTGGGGTGGACGTGAATGTCGGTATCTTGGGTCACGAGCGCTATCTCCTAGTAAAAAACAATAATCTTAAGCTTAACCGCGTTCGATACGGATAAGTTGCGGTGGTTCTGCGATATGTCCGTCGGCCATCATCGCATCAAGCGCGCGACGGATGGCTTCCTCGGTTGTGGCGTAGGTAATAAGCACGACGGGCACTGGTTCACCCGATTTACCAGCGGGATCAGCGGCGCGGGAGGCAGGAGGGCGCTTTTGCACAATGCTTTCGAGCGAAATCGATTGCTCGGCCATGCGCGTCGCAATCCCTGCAGCTGCACCGGGGCGATCTCGCGCGGCGAGGCGAATATAATAGCCGCCTTCATGCCGTTGCATCGGAGCGCGTTCCGGGATGGCAAGGGCTTTCGACGGAACCCCCAAGGGCGGAAGAACAATGCCCCGCGCAATATCAATTAAGTCCGACAAGACAGAAGACGCCGTCGCATTGCCGCCTGCACCGGGGCCTACGAGGGTAAGTTCGCCGACGATATCAGCGGCAACATTTACCGCATTGGTAACGCCCATCACCTGCGCGATGGCCCAATGCTTTGGTACCATTGTCGGATGAACGCGTTGTTCGATCCCCGTCGATGTGCGCTCGGCGACGCCTAAAAGCTTTATCCGATATCCAAGCTCATCAGCCATCACGAGATCAAGCGGCGTGATCGAAGCGATGCCTTCGACATAGACGGCATCGGCATCAATCTCCGCACCAAAGGCGAGGCTTGTCAGGATGGAGAGCTTGTGGGCCGTATCGAAGCCGCCGACGTCAAAGGTCGGATCCGCTTCGGCATAGCCGAGGCGTTGGGCATCTTTCAAACATGCATCGAAGGTGAGGCTTTCAAGCTCCATGCGCGACAGGATATAGTTGCAGGTGCCGTTCAAAATACCTGAGACACGTGTGACGGTATTGCCAGCAAGCGATTCCCGTAGCGTCTTGATGATCGGAATGCCACCGGCAACAGCCGCTTCAAAATTCAACGCGACGTGATGCTTCTCGGCCAGAGTGACGAGCGCTGAGCCGTGTTTAGCAAGCAATGCTTTATTGGCGGTGACGACGTGTTTGCCGGACGCCAGAGCGGCTTCAACCGACGCTTTGGCCGTGCCATCCGCTCCGCCGATCAATTCGACGATGCAATCGATTGTGTCGGATGAGGCAAGCGCTACCGGATCATCATACCACGCGACGTCGTCAAGATTGATGCCGCGATCGCGCGACTTGTCGCGGGCCGATACTGCGGTGATGGTGATCGAACGGCCACTACGGTCTTTGATGGAATTTTGGTTGTCGTGAAGCGCGCGAAATAGGGCGGTTCCGACGGTGCCTAATCCTAGAAGTCCAATGCGGAGAGGGGCGGTCATATTCAATTCTGGCTCTTTGCTGATGGGTTAGCCGGCGGCTTTTTTGGGAATTACATTGTCTAGCGTTTGATCCGCAGTTTCTAAGAACTTGCGTATATTACGCGCGGCCTGCCGAATCCGTTGTTCATTCTCGACGATTGCAATCCTAACATGGTCATCGCCATATTCGCCGAAGCCGATACCGGGTGCGACGGCGACATCGGCTTTTTCGACCAATAGCTTCGAGAACTCCAGACTGCCCAGGCTTGTAAAGGGTTCCGGAATTTTAACCCAAGCGAACATAGAGGCGCCCGGTGGATCCATATTCCATCCGGCATGGCCGAAACTCTCAACGAGCGCATCGCGGCGGTGCTTATAGGTTGCACGCATTTCTCTGATACAGTCATCTGCGCCGTTTAAGGCGGCGGTAGCTGCGACTTGGATTGGGGTGAAGGCACCGTAATCCAGGTAGGATTTCACACGCGCGAGCGATGCAATGAGCTTTTCATTGCCTACCGCAAAGCCCATGCGCCAGCCTGCCATCGAGAAGGTCTTCGACATCGAAGTGAATTCAACTGTCACATCGATCGCGCCCGGAACCTGCAACACCGAGGGGGGCGGGTTGGCATCGTCGAAATAGACTTCCGCGTAAGCGAGATCGGAAAGCAGAATGAGCTCGTGCTTTTTGGCGAATTGGACGAGATCGCGGTAAAAATCGAGCGAGGCGACAAAGGCTGTCGGGTTCGCCGGATAGCACGTTACAAGCGCGATCGGCTTTGGGATCGAATGGGCTACCGCGCGCTCAAGCTGACGGAAAAAGCCTTCATTGGGTTCGGCCGGCACAGAGCGAATCACGCCGCCCGCCATCAAAAACCCGAAGGCATGGATCGGGTAGGAGGGGTTCGGCACCAAAACGACGTCTCCGGGCGCGGTAATCGCCTGCGCCATATTGGCAAAGCCCTCTTTGGAACCGAGCGTGGCGATGACTTGTGTATCCGGATTAAGCGTGACGCCAAAGCGGCGCTCATAATAGGCGGCTTGGGCTTTACGTAGGCCCGGAATGCCGCGAGAGGCCGAATATCGGTCAGTTCTTGGCTTTCCAACTGTCTCAACGAGCTTTTCGAGCACATGTTTTGGGGCCGGGAGGTCCGGATTGCCCATGCCTAAATCGATAATGTCGGCGCCACGGTTGCGAGCTGCCGCTTTAATCCGGTTTACCTGCTCAAAAACATAGGGCGGAAGGCGTTTAATGCGGTGAAAATCGGCCATTTTCGAAGAACCGTTTAAAAAATAAGTTAGAGGGTGCGACCGCTTAGCACGGCTTAGCGTCGGGCTCACACCAGTTTTTGACGCCTAGACACTAAAATATTCCTAAATTTTTAAAGGAATTTATGGTGAGGCTCCAGCTGCCGCGGCATTTTTCAACCGGGTCGCTTCCAAATCATCTTCCATCGCCTTTAATTCTTCTGGCGTGAGTTTTTTGATTTTTTTCTTCGGATCAGCAGGCGTTACCCCCACGGGTTGATACTCGAGAGAACCTTTTGGCCGCGATTGTTGCACAAAATCGGCAGGTTTTTCCGGCTCGGTCGCGAATCCCGCCCAGATCGCCAACGGCTTAATGGCCGACATCGGTCCTTGCTCGTCATGCCCCGTCGTCGCGCAAGCGGCTAATACCAGGCCAAACAAGGCTATGATCGCAAGGTTTAGGGGGTGTTTCATGTCAGATAGAACTACCAATCCGATTTTTGTGTCTCTTTCGTCTATACGACCAATTTCTTTGTTCGACGAGCCCTCTTTACGGGTTACAGTGAACAAGATCGATCCTATAGTTCATAATAGAATTGGGACATTCGGCCGGGGAATCCAATGGCAGTAGATAAAAATAAGCCTGTCGCTGATCATTTGACCGCTGGAATGCCGGTGCCGAATTATGAAGCCTTGGCAAGCAACACGGCTCGGTTGATGGAAGAGCTCGGCCACGCGACGGCTGCATCCTTAAAGCCCGTTGAGGAAGGACGTGCCAAGCCCGGTGTTTCAGAAGAAGTAAGCGACGTCGTAAAAACGCTTGGGCAAGTCGTGGAAACGATTGCTGCCGATCCGCAGCGATTGATAATGGCGCAGACCTCCTTGACCAAGGGGTTCTTGGAGCTCTGGACGAATAATTTAAAGCGCGTCAATGGCGAAGCTGTTGCGCCTGTGGCTGAGCCGGATGCGAGCGATAAGAGGTTTCGTGATCCGGAATGGACAGAAAATCCGGTCTTTGATTTTGTTAAACAGGCCTATCTCATCACGACGCGTTGGGCGGATGATCTTGTCCGTCAGGCGGACGATATGGATGAGCACACCAAGCATAAAGCGCAATTTTATGTGCGACAATTGTCGAGTGCGTTATCGCCCACGAATTTTGTTGCTACCAATCCTGAGCTTTTACGCACAACGCTTGAGCAAAATGGCGATAATCTTGTGCGCGGCATGCAGATGATGGTTGAGGATATCAAGGCGGGGAAGGGTACGCTTAAACTCCGCCAGACCGAGCCTGGCGATTTTAAAGTTGGTGTTAATCTCGCTACCACGCCGGGTAAGGTTGTATTCCGCAATGATCTGATTGAATTGCTACAATACTCGCCGAGTACTGAGACCGTTTATAAACGCCCACTTTTGATCGTGCCGCCTTGGATCAATAAATTTTATATTCTCGACCTCAATCCTGAAAAGAGCTTTATCCGTTGGGCTGTGTCGCAAGGGCTCACGGTGTTTGTTGTGTCATGGGTTAATCCCGATGAAGAACAAGCCAAGAAGAGCTTTGAAGATTATATGCGCGAAGGCATTTTTGCGGCCCTTGATCGTATTGAAAAAGTCACGGGCGAAAAAGAAGTTACCGCGATGGGCTATTGCGTTGGCGGCACGCTTTTATCCGTTGCGCTGTCTTATATGGCCGCCGTTGGTGACAAGCGCATTTCGAGTGCCACTTTGTTAACAACGCAAGTCGATTTCGAAAATGCGGGTGATTTGAAAGTCTTCGTTGACGAAGAACAGGTCAAGCAAATCGAAGAAAAAATGGATGTGCGTGGTTATCTTGAGGGAACCAGCATGGCGTCTGCGTTTAATATGCTTCGCCCGAATGATTTGATCTGGCCTTATGTTGTGAATGTCTATTTGAAGGGTGAGCACCCGTTTCCGTTCGATCTTTTGTTTTGGAATTCAGATTCAACGCGTATGCCTGCAGCTAATCATTCATTTTATTTGCGTAATTGCTATCTCGATAACAAGCTATCAGCCGGCCAGATCACAATGGGTAATGTGAGGCTGGATTTATCGCGCGTGACAATGCCGATTTATAATTTAGCCGCTAAAGAAGATCACATCGCACCGGCTAAATCTGTGTTCGTTGGGTCGCAATATTTCGGCAATAATGTGACCTATGTGATGGGTGGATCGGGTCATATCGCAGGCGTTATTAACCCCGCGAATAAGCCTAAATATCAGTTTTGGACAGGCGGGCCGCCGGTTGGACAATTTGAAGATTGGGTAGCGAAGGCGAAAGAGACGCCGGGATCCTGGTGGCCGCATTGGCTAGAATGGATTGTGGCACAGGCGCCTGAAAAGGTGAAGGCGCGCAAACCGGGTGGCAAATTAAAGACACTCGGCGATGCACCAGGGACTTTTGTGCTGGAACGCGCGTAATTCTTGTAAAATTGCAGCCCTGATGCTCCTTGTCGGGGCTTGCCCATAAGCGCGCAAAGCGTCAGATTAGTCTTGTAACGAATTACCGCATTTTTGATTTGGGGAAACGACCGATGAAATTAGTTCGCTTTGGCGCAATGGGCCATGAGAAGCCCGGTTTGATTGATGCTGATGGCACGATCCGCGACCTTTCTGCCCATATTTCCGATATTAATGGCGCAACGATCTCGCCTGCTTCGCTTGCGAAGTTGAAGGCGATTGATCCGAAAACCCTTCCTGCAGTGCCAGCTGGCACCCGTTTCGGGTCATGCGTGGCGCGTCCGGGCAATTTCATCGCCGTCGGTCTCAATTATGCCGACCATGCGGCGGAATCGAACCTTCCGGTGCCAGAACAGCCCATTCTGTTCAACAAGGCACCAAATTGCGTGCAGGGTCCCGATGATGTGATCATCATCCCGAAGGGCTCCGAGAAGACCGATTGGGAAGTTGAACTCGCCATCGTCATCGGCAAGACCGCGCTTTATGTCGACGAGAAAAACGCGCTCGATTACGTTGCGGGCTATTGCATCTGCAACGACATTTCGGAACGCGCCTTTC
>JAPJMW010000007.1 GCA_026461505.1 Beijerinckiaceae bacterium | reverse complement strand
GGCCATTCATAGCCTAAAGCCCGCATAATCAGGCCAAAGGCGGCCGTCGATTTGCCTTTTCCGGGCCCCGTATTGACGATCAAAAGCCCCTTTTCGGTGATGGTTTTGGAAGCCACTTCCGCATCTTGGACGGCCTTTCGCTTGGCCATTTTTTCCTTATGGCGACGGGCTATTTCTTCTTCGCTCAACTCGGCCATGATGCGGTCTCTCTAGCAGGATTAGGGGTGCTCATACGAAGTTTCGGTGGCAAATACCATAACAACCATCATCTCTTAAATTGACATCGGATGCACCTTCCCTCAGAGTCGGTAGAAGAGAAGGCCCCCTCGCAAGAGGGGTTAAAAGGGAACATGGTGAAGCTGCCTCAAGCGGTTATCCCATGGCTGCCCCCGCAACTGTAAGCGGTTAGCTGAGTGCCTAATAAACCACTGGAAAACCTTGCAAAAAGGTGGACTGGGAAGGTAGCACAAAGCGTTGATCCGCGAGCCAGGAGACCTGCCCTCTCTCAAAGAACGCATGATCCGGGCGGGGTGCCTCGGAACGGTTTTCGGCCAGGTTTGGCCATTGACGCGGCATTTTTGCCGCTGCGCGCGCCCGGAGCTTTGCACCAAGCAAAGTAAGAGATGGTGAGCGAATGGCCGAGACGACGATTTATGTATGCACGACTTGCCGCCTACCGGACGATATGTCCGAGCCGCGCGCGGGTGCTAAACTATTGGCCGCACTTGAGAATTCTTTGAAGAAAACAAACGACTCCATTCGCCTTGAAGGGGTTGAATGCTTAAGCGTTTGCAAGCGCCCTTGTACGGTTGCTTTTTCGGCGCCGGGCAAATGGACTTATGTTTATGGTGATTTTTCGAATGAAACGGCGCCTGAGACCATTTTGGCAGGGGCTGCGCTTTATTCTGCGGCCGAAGACGGCCTGATTCCTTGGAAAATGCGGCCTGATGCCTTGAAAAAGGGCGTTATTGCGCGGCTTCCGCCCTCCCTTACTTCCCCTTCTCGATCGGAGAAATGACCATGAGCTCGATTGCGCCTTTATCCAAGGTTCCTGTAACCATCATCACGGGCTTTCTGGGTGCCGGAAAAACCACGATGATCCGCCATGTCCTTGAAAATGCTAAAGGAAAGCGCTTGGCGCTGATCGTCAATGAGTTTGGCGATATTGGCGTCGATGGTGAAATATTACGCGCTTGCGGCATCGAAAATTGCCCGGATGAAAATATAGTCGAGCTCGCAAACGGGTGCATCTGCTGTACAGTTGCAGATGATTTTATCCCTGCCATAGAAAAGCTCCTTAGCCTACCCAATCCTCCCGAGCATATTATTGTCGAAACATCTGGCCTTGCACTGCCGAAACCTTTGGTGAAAGCGTTCGACTGGCCGCCAATACGCGCAAAATTAACGGTTGATGGCGTGGTTACTGTCGTCGACGGTGCTGCTGTTGCTGCAGGTCGATTTGCGGATGATCCAGAGGCGCTTCTGGCCCAAAGAGCGGAAGATGGCGCGATTGATCACGATAATCCACTCGAAGAAGTGTATGAAGATCAGCTACTCTGTGCAGATCTTGTGATAATCAACAAGGCAGATCTGATAGATAAAGCCAGTGCTTCCGATATATCGAAACATATAAGTTCGACGGTTCCGCGCGCGGTCCGGATCATTGAAGCAAGCGAGGGCAAAGTTGCCCCTGAAATTTTGCTCGGACTGTCAGCCTCGGCCGAAGACGATCTGATCAATCGCCCCTCGCACCACGATGCCGAGGAAGGTCACGACCATGACGACTTCGACAGCTTCGCCCTGCCTGTTCCAACCATCAAGGATATTCCGGCCTTTCTGTCCCGCCTCGAAGCGATGGCCGCCGAGCACGACGTGCTTCGGATCAAGGGCTTCCTTGATGTGGCTGATAAGCCAATGCGGCTTTTGGTGCAGGGCGTTGGTACCCGCTTCCGCCACCATTTCGACACCGTATGGCCCAAGGATGCCGAGCGTTATGGCCATCTCGTCTTTATTGGCGAAAAGGGGCTAAACCGCGCGGCGTTAGAAGCTGACCTCGCACGTCCCCATTGATGAGGTCTCATTAATCCGCCATGCACCTTCTTCGCGCCGAGACCGTTACGCTCGATCAGTCGGCTGAGGCCGTCGATCTCGGCCTTTCGCCCGCGGATATACTTTTCCTTTCCTTCACCGATAGCGACCTCGCTGGACTCGTAACGGCGTGGCGCAATGGTAAGGACCATTATCCAAGTTTGCGGGCGGCAAACCTCAACCAGTTGAAGCATCCTTACTCGGTTGATCTGATCGTTGAAAAGCTACTACCGAATGTGAAATTCGTTTTCGTTCGGCTGTTAGGCGGCAAGGATTATTGGTCTTACGGGGTTGAAGAATTAAGCCGTGCTTCGAAGATCTTGGGCTTTCACCTTGCGATTGTTCCCGGCGATTATCAGGCTGATCCGCGTCTTGACACGGCATCTTCGCTACGGCCTGATTTTTTAAAAACCTTATGGCAGTTTTTCCATGAAGGTGGCCGTGAAAATCTTACCCATTGTCTGGACTGGATCGCAGCTCATTTAGGCTATGATCGGCCAATATCCGAACCATCGCCGATTAAGGCCGTCATGTATTATCACGATGCATCACGGGCTGCGCCTGACCAGGCTCCGCGGGCTCTCATTGTAGCCTATCGCTCGGTAATGATTGCAGAAGATACTGCACCTTTGATTGCGCTTGCCGATGCTCTCGCCGAACGCGGCTTTGCCGTTGATTGCCTGTGCGTCTCGAGCCTCAAAGATCCACAAGCTGTCACCGAAATGGCTGGCTATATTGATCAATCCAAACCTTCGATCATTCTAAACACGACAGCATTTTCGGCAAAACTCGATGATGGAACAACGGTGCTTGATCGGGCCAAAGTTCCTGTCTTGCAAGCTATACTCGCGACAACCCAAGAAGAACCATGGGCCGCTTCAACCCGAGGATTATCGGCCACCGATATTGCGATGAATGTCGTTCTTCCGGAGCTTGACGGGAGAATAGTAACCCGCGCGATTTCGTTTAAGGCTGAAGCAGAACGCAGCGATGATATTCAATTCACGCGCATCGTTCATAAGCCGATGGCCGATCGTATTTACTTTGTTGCCGATCTTGCGCGGAATTGGGTTAGGCTTCAGAAAAAATCAACAGCCGACAGAAAGCTCGCCTGCGTTCTTGCCGACTACCCGCATAAAGGTGGCCGCGCCGGTTATGCGGTTGGGCTTGATACACCGGAAAGCATCATAGCCCTTACGAAAGACCTTCAGGCGGCGGGCTATTCCGTTTCAGATATTCCTGATGCAGCCACGCTGATGTCCGAATTAACAATCGGCGCATTCACGGCAAGCCTATCTGTTCAAGCGTATGAAGTATTTTTTAAGACTCTTCCCTCAGCCTTCCGTGAAAGCGTTTTGGCGAGTTGGGGAGAGATCGACAAAGATCCGATGATAAAAGATGGAGCCTTCGGGTTTCGCGTCATCGAGACAGGTAATCTCATCATTGCGCTGCAGCCGTCGCGCGGAAGCAGCGCGGATATCAAAGCGGAATATCATGATGCAACGCGTCCGCCTTCGCACGCCTATATCGCTTTTTATCTCTGGCTAACGCGTACTAAAAATCCCGATGCTATGATCCATTTTGGGACGCATGGAACACTCGAATGGTTACCCGGAAAATCTGTCGCCTTAGCCAATGATTGCGCGCCTGAAATTTTGATCGGCGCGTTGCCCGTTATCTATCCCTTCATCGTCAATAATCCGGGTGAAGCAGCTCAAGCGAAACGTCGCCTTGCGGCCGTTACGATTGGCCATTTGACGCCGCCTTTAACGGAAGCGGGTTCGCATGGCGCCGCCATCGAAATTGAAGGCCTTCTGGACGAATATTCAAGCGCACAATCGCTTGACCCGCGACGCGCCACAATGCTTGCAGAACTTATCATGAGCCGCGCCCGTGAAACGGGTTTGATGAACGATGCGGGATTAAAAGATGATCTCGATACAAATTCTCTTCTGAGCGAACTTGATGCGTGGTTGTGCGATTTAAAAGAAATGCGCATTGCCGATGGTCTTCATATTTTTGGCCGCGCCGCTTCTCATGAAACGACCGAAGAAAACATCCGAGCCATGGACGATATCTCGGATCCGCAGGATGCACTAACGCGCCTCAGCGCTAGCCCGAATGCAGAGCGGGACGGGTTATTAGCAGCGCTTGATGGTCGGTTTATCGCGGCAGGACCAGCGGGTGCGCCATCGCGCGGGCGCGTTGATGTTCTGCCCACGGGGCGCAATCTTTACACGATTGATCCACGCAGCGTTCCTACACGCACGGCGTGGGAAATTGGCAAGCGAACCGCAGAGGAAGTCGTAGCCCGTTATGCGCAAGATCATGGCGATTGGCCGCAATCGGTTGTGATCGACCTATGGGGTTCGGCCACCATGCGAACCGGTGGTGATGATCTAGCCCAAGCGCTTGCGCTCTTAGGCGTAAGGCCCGTTTGGGAAGCGTCGAGCTCGCGTGTAACCGGATTTGAAATTCTACCGCCTGCCAGTTTCGGTCGTCCACGTATTGATGTGACCTTGCGCATCTCCGGACTTTTCAGAGATGTGTTTCCCTCACAAATCGCATTGTTCGATGAAGCCGTTCAATCGATCTCGCAGCTTGACGAGACAGCCGAAGAAAATCCTCTGGCGGCAAAACGACGCCTAAATAGCGTTGATCCTTTACGCATTTTTGGTTCTGCGCCTGGCACATATGGTTTAGGCCTCGGTGAGCAGATTGCACGTGGCCAGTGGCAAGATCAGGCTGAGTTAGGCGAGGCCTATCTTACCTCTTCCTCTTACGCCTATCGTTCAGCAAACGAGGGCGTTGCGGCACCGTCTGAATTTCGCGCGCAAATCGCCTCGGCTGATGCGTTTGTTCATGTGCAGGATATGGCGGAACAGGACATTCTCGATTCCGATGCATTTGCCGAACATGAAGGCGGTTTCGCCGCAGCAGCCAAAAGCTTAGGCGCAAAGCCAACGCTCTATCATGTGGATGCGACAAAGGGCGGAAAACCGGCCAAAGTTCGAACCGTGAAAGAAGAAGTTGCTCGTGTTTTGAATGGCCGCGCCACTAATCCGCGTTGGATTAAGGGACAAATGCGTCACGGTTGGCGCGGTGCAACAGAAATCGCGGAGACGGTACAAAATCTCTACGCCTATGCCTCGTTAACCGATGCCGTTGAAAGCCGCCATTTCGACAGGCTGTTCGATGCAACGCTTGGCAATGACGAGGTGAGTGCGTTTTTAAAAGAAGCTAATCCTTCGGCAGCTCAATCGATCGCCGATACGTTCCTTGAGGCCGAGAAGCGTGGCTTTTGGACGTCCAGACGGAATTCAACGCGAAGTGCGCTAGAGGCTTTTATCAACGAGGCCGCCGAATGACCGTTGAAGCGCTCGTGAAAGGATGGTGCCCCGGTGCCTTGCGCCCGATGGAAAGCGGCGATGGGCTCTTGGTACGTATCCGTATTACAGGCGGCATTTTGAAGGCAGAGCACGCGCATGTGATTGCAAAATCTGCGATGCAATATGGCAATGGACTTATCGATTTGTCAGGCCGCGCGAATCTGCAAATACGCGGCGTCAGCGGCAGCCAGTGGCCCCATTTGATTGCTGATCTCTCCCACCATGGCTTATTGGATGATGATGCGGAAGCCGAAGCTGTTCGCAATGTTGTTGCCTCCCCGCTAGCAAGGCTTGATCCCTCCGCTATGCTCGATATTCGTCCGCTCGTGAAAGCGTTGGAAAACCGTCTCGTTTCAGACCGGGCACTTCATGCATTGCCCGGTAAATTCGGTTTTTTGGTTGATGATGGCGGACAATTTTCGTTAAGCGATCAAAACGCCGATATTGCTTTTGAAGCGTTACAGGAAAATCGCACAACCTATTTTGTTGTGCGTATCGGTCAAGACGATACGGCAGGAATCATCGGCATTGATAGCGTGTGTGATACCGCCGCTGCACTGGCGCATGCTTTCATCGATGCATCTCGTGCATCCGTCAAACCTTATAAGAGAATGGTCAATTGGGTTGCGGATTGGGGTGCCGATCGAATTCTAAAATCGGTTGGCATAGATACAATTGCGGTCCGGCCACGGCGATCAACGGACCTTTCACCTTTCGGCTTTCATGCACTTGGTGAAAGCGGTTTTCTAGGTCTCGGCGCACCATTTGGGCGTTGGAGCGCAAATGGTTTGGCGGCCTTGGCCGATATCGCCTTGGCGGAAGGCTCAGGCGAACTAAGGCTCACGCCTTGGCGTGCTATTCTCATTCCTGGACTTCATCAAACGAGAGCGCAAACTCTTATCGCCAAACTCGGTGAAGGGTTTATTTCTCGAGCCGATGATCCAAGGCTTCAAATCATAGCTTGCGCCGGAAGGCCCTCTTGCCGCAATGCGACGGTTAACACGCACCAAGACGCTTTAGGGTTTGCAACGCTTCAAAACCTGATGAAAAAGTCTGGAACACGGCTGCATGTGTCGGGTTGCGAGAAGGGATGCGCGCGCCCTGCCGCTACAGAGGCCGTTCTGGTGGGAAAAAATGGGGTGTACGACCTCGTTCTGAACGGCAAAGCCTCGGATAGTCCTATGATGAAAGGTCTTGATGAAGCGATGGCACGTCGCACCTTAGAGGATTTGTGGGCAGGAGAAGCCAAGTGAGTTCGCGCTACGACTATATCCGCGATGGCGCGGCCATTTACGACAAGAGCTTCGCGATGATACGCGGGGAAAGCGATCTCGCGCGGTTTACGCCGGAAGAAGAAAAAGTGGCTGTGCGGGTTATTCATTCCTGCGGAATTGTTGAAGCTGCTGCCGATATCCTGTTTGCGCCCGATGCTGCCAAACGCGGGCGCGAAGCCCTATTGGCGGGTGCACCAATTCTATGCGACGCCAAAATGGTGGCGAATGGCATCACCAAGGCGCGCCTGCCTGCCCATAATGAGATTATCTGCACGTTGGACGATCCGCGCGTGCCGGAGCTTGCCAAACAGCTTGGAACGACCCGCACGGCTGCCGCGATGGAGTTGTGGCGTCCCTATTTGGCTGGCTCCGTGATTGCCATTGGCAATGCGCCAACTGCGCTTTATCGGTTGTTGGAAATGCTGGATGAGGGCGCGCCCCTGCCCGCCTGCGTGGTCGGCATGCCGGTCGGTTTTGTTGGTGCTGCGGAATCCAAGGATGCGCTGATGGAAGATAACCGCGTGCCGTGGATTATCGTTAAAGGCAGAAAAGGCGGCAGCGCCATGACGGTGGGTGCCGTGAATGCGCTTGCGAGTGATAAGGAATGAGTATTTCGCAAACCAAAGGCAGGCTTTACGGGGTTGGACTCGGCCCCGGCGACCCGGACCTTGTGACGCTCAAATCCGTCAAAGCCTTGCAAGCGTCATCGGTTGTCGCGTGGTTCGCCAAACGCGGGAAAAAAGGCCATGCCCGTACGATTGCCGAGGGATTAATCCCCAGCGGGGCGATTGAATTGCCCTTGGTCTATCCGGTCACCACCGAAATTCCGCATACCGATCCGGATTATAACCGCCAGCTTGCGGCCTTTTATGAGGAAGCATCGCAGCACTTGGCCGAACACCTCGAAGCCGGCCGCAATGTGGCTTTGCTGTGCGAGGGCGACCCGCTGTTCTATGGCTCCTTCATGCATCCCTATATGCGTCTGAAAGATCGGTATGATGTAACGATCTGCCCCGGTGTGACGGGCATGTCCGGCTGCTGGACAGCAAACGGCGTGCCGATGACATGGGGGGATGATGTGCTTATGGTCCTGCCCGGTACCTTGCCGCGCGAGGACTTGGCCACACGCCTCGAAATGGCGGACGCTGTTGTGGTGATGAAGCTCGGAAAAAACTTTCAAAAAGTTCGTGATGTTATTGAATCAAAAGGACTATTAAGCCGCGCATTCTATGTCGAACGCGGCACGATGCAGGGCGAAATTGTCCTACCGCTATCGGAGAAAACCGACGGCCAAGCGCCCTATTTCTCAATGATCATCATCCCCGGCGAAGGACGGCGGCCAGAATGAGCGCGGGTAAAATCCTCATTGTTGGCTTAGGTCCCGGTCCGGACAAATGGCTGACGCCCGAAGCCTCGGCGGCGCTCGCGGTTGCGACCGATGTGATTGGCTATATCCCCTATGTCGACCGCCTTCCTGCCCGCGCGGGACAGACGAAACACGCGACCGATAACCGCGTCGAGATTGATCGCGCCCGTCATGCGCTGGACCTCGCCCAGCAAGGCCGCGTCGTCGCCGTTGTATCGGGCGGGGATCCGGGTGTGTTTGCGATGGCGGCGGCCGTCTTTGAAGCGGTGGATGCGGGTAGCGATGCCGATAAAGCGACGGATATTCAGGTGCTGCCCGGTATCAGCGCGATGCAGGCAGCAGCCGCTCGGCTCGGAGCGCCTTTGGGCCATGATTTTTGTGCGATCTCGCTTTCGGATAATCTCAAGCCTTGGGATGTGATTATTCGTAGGCTCACCGCCGCCGCCGAAGGTGATTTTGTGATCGCGCTCTATAACCCCGCTTCAAAGGCAAGACCGCAACCGATTCATGATGCTTTCACACTGTTGCGATCGCTGAAAAAATCTTCGACGCCCGTAGCCTTTGCTCGCGCAGTCGGCAGGCCTGATGAGCGTGTTGTTTTAACCACCTTGGGCGAGGCTGATCCGGCAGTGGCCGATATGTCGACGCTCGTTATGATCGGCTCAAGCGAGACGCGCTTTATCGATCGCGAGGGTAAAGAGCCTTGGCTATATACGCCCCGCCATTACGGGGCGATGCGATGAGTATTGATAAAATCCATGACGTTATCGAGATCATAGACAATTCGACTGTCAGGCATGATCGGCCGATCAATCATGATCACCGGCAAGCCAAGATCGCGCGCGGCAGCGAGTTTGGCATCGGTCGCGCTGCCACCGCTGTTCTTGGTGACAATGACGTCCACACGATGAGCCTTCATCAGATCGCGCTCCGCGGCACCGTCGAACGGGCCTCTGGCCAAAATAAGGTCGAGCTTCGGCGGACGATCGGCCAAATCGGGCGCGTCGATGCTCCGCATCAGATAATGGTGCTGCGGGGCGCGTCGAAAGGCTGGCAAGGACAAACGCCCGACCGTCAAAAATACCTTGCGCGGCGCTTCACCCAGGGCATCCACGGCGGCTTCAGTGTCGGCAACATTGATCCAGTGATCACCGTCACCCGCTTGCCATGCGGGACGGGTAAAGACCAAACGCGGCACACCGAGTGTCTCGCACGCTTGAGCCGCATTGCGCGTCATTTGGGCGGCGAAGGGATGGGTGGCGTCGATAATAGCAGAAACCGCATTGTCCTTGAGATAGGCCACCAACCCTTCAACACCGCCAAAGCCACCGATCCGGTGAGCGATAGGCGGCAGAACGGGATGACCCGTGCGTCCCGCCAAGGACAACACCGCATCAATCTCCGGACGCGCCGACAGCGCGCGGGCCAGAGCCATCGCCTCGCTGGTGCCGCCCAAAATCAAAATGCGCTTGCTCGTCATTGCTCAATACCTCGGCGGGAGATCGCCCAATGAGCGCGCCCTGGCTCACCCTTATCGGCATTGGTGAAAATGGTCGAGACGGTTTATCCGCCCAAGCCAACCGCTTGATCGATAAAGCCAGCTTCATCATTGGTGGCCAACGTCATCTCGCGCTGATCGGAAAAACCGACTCAGAAACAATGGTTTGGCCGCAACCCTTCGAGCACGGCATTGAAGCCATTTTAGGCCGACGCGGTCAGGAGACGCTGGTGTTCGCCTCTGGCGATCCGTATTTTTATGGCGTCGGTGCAACGCTTGCTAAATTGATCCCAGCGGAGGAAATCGAGACCTTTCCGGCACCTTCTGCTTTCAGTCTAACGGCTGCTAAACTCGGTTGGGCGATACAGGACTGCAGTTTAATCTCGCTGCATGGCCGCCCGTTTGAGCGGATAGCACCGCATCTTCAACCGCATGCCAAACTGATTGCTTTGACGTGGGATGGCACAACCGCTTCGAAACTAGCGAGCCATCTCGTCTCACGCGGCATGAGACAAAGCCTCATAACCGTCTGCGAAGCATTGGGTGGCGCGCGCGAGCGATTAATTAAGAAAACCGCGCAAGCGATTCACGAGACTCACGAATCCTTCGATCCTCTCAATACGCTCGGCATCGAAATCATTGCATCGCGTGGTGCAAAACTTATTCCTCTCGCATCCGGTCTTGCAGACGATCTGTTCGAGCACGACAATCAAATTACCAAACGTGAAATCCGCGCGATAACGCTCTCCTCGCTTGAACCTCTTCAAGGGCAATTATTATGGGATATCGGCGCGGGCTCTGGCTCGATTTCGATTGAATGGATGCTCCGCCATCCGTCAAACCGCGCCATCGCGATTGAGCCGCGTTCCGATCGCGCTCAACGAATAAGCCGCAACGCGCTTTCTCTTGGCGTTCCCGATTTAAAATTGATTGAGGGATCTGCACCGGAGGCGCTGAAAAACCTTCCGCCACCGGATGCTATTTTTATTGGTGGCGGTGGCACCGATCCTGAGGTTATCGATGCCGCATGGCGCGCGCTTCCCGAAGGCGGGCGGCTTGTTGCCAATGCGGTT
Source organism: Beijerinckiaceae bacterium (assembly GCA_026461505.1). GTDB lineage: Bacteria > Pseudomonadota > Alphaproteobacteria > Rhizobiales > Beijerinckiaceae > CAIUPE01. The sequence continues at coordinate 30,254 of JAPJMW010000007.1, read as the reverse complement.
ACGATTGAAACCCAAGCTGATCTTATGCGTCGCCATGTTGCGATGGGTGGCACTCTATCCAAAATCGAAATATCGCGCGCCGATCCTGTTGGACCCTTTCATGGCTGGCGAGCGTCAATGCCTGTGATGCAATGGGTTATCGTCAAAGGGGCGGAGAAGCACCCATGATCGCGATTGGCATCGGGTGTAAATCTGGCGTGACCTCCGACGAAGTCATCGCGCTTGTCGAAGACGGCCTATCGCGTGTTGAGGGCGAAACGATAGCAGGCCTTTTTACCGTCGCATCAAAAGCGCATGAATCAGGACTTGCAGAAGCAGCCGCAAGCCTCTCACTTCCTTTGCTTTTTTTACCCGAAATCGCTTTGAAAAATGTCGCATGCCGCACCGAAACGCGCTCCGAACGCGTTGTCGCTCTGTTTGGTGTCCCCTCCATTGCCGAGACGGCCGCCCTTGTAGGAGCCGGTGAAGGATCGACGCTGATTGTGCCACGGATCAGTCGGGGCGGTGTGACCTGTGCGATTGCGAAAAGTGCCGGAGGGCAGCCATGACCGTTCATTTTATTGGCGCTGGCCCTGGTGCTCCCGATCTCATCACCTTGCGCGGGCGCGATCTGATCGCCGCCTCCCCCGTATGCCTTTATGCCGGTTCGCTCGTGCCAAAAGAAATCTTGGCGCATTGCCCGAAAGACGCGCGGATAATCAATACGGCGGCGATGTCTTTGGAAGAATTGGGCGCAGAGTTCTCACGCGCCCATGCAGCTGGTGAGGATGTAGCGCGTCTACATTCCGGCGATCTCTCGGTTTGGAGTGCGATGGGTGAACAAATCCGTTTGCTCAAATCGCTCGGCATTCCTTTAACCGTTACCCCCGGTGTGCCGAGCTTTGCAGCCGCCGCCGCGGCTTTGGGAGCCGAACTTACACTGCCTGAAATTGCTCAATCTGTTGTGCTGACGCGCACCTCGGGCCGCGCCTCTTCGATGCCGGAAAGCGAAAGCCTTGCGAATTTTGCGAAGACCGGAGCCGTTATCGCCATCCATCTTTCAATCCATACGCTCGATGAAGTCATTACAGAACTCTTGCCGCATTATGGCAGCGATTGTCCGGTTGCGATTGTCTATCGCGCGAGTTGGCCTGATCAACAGATTCTACGCGGCACGCTTGCGACCATTGCCGAACAATTCTCCGAAAGCCCTGTTGAACGCACGGCGCTTATTCTGGTTGGCAAAACACTAGGCGCCGAAGGCTTCCGCAACAGCGCTCTCTATGATGCCGACTATCAACGCCGTTTCCGCACACCGGGCTGGCGAGGCACCGAATGATCGCGCTAGCCTACCTTGCGCGGAGGCGTTCGAGCGATCACCTGTCCTGCGCGGTCGACAATCACGATATCGAGCAGCGATCCCGATCCGGCGAGCGCTTTAGCGGCCGTTGCCCAAGCCTCATCCGCCACGCGTTGGCCGATATCGAGACCGCGCAGGCGGCAATTTTCCATCACTTCATTGGCGGTATTGGCCGTCAGCACAGACTGAACAAAATCAGAATCCGCACCCGTTTCGCTGACCCTCTCGGACAGCCAACCCAAATCGACTTCTCCGCTGCGGGAATGAAGATCAAGCAAGCCTTGGCCGAGCTTGGTCATCTTGGCGAAACCGCCACCGACAGTGACAATTGGAACGGGATGCTTCTTCAAATATTTGAGCATGCCGCCTGCGAAATCACCCATATCGATCAAGGCGACATCGGGCAAAGCATGAAAGCCCTGAATGGCCTTTTCGGACGTATGCCCGGTCGCGCCCGCGACATGGGAAATACCCGTGGCACGCGCGACATCAATGCCGCGATGAATCGAGGAGATCCAAGCAGCACACGAAAAGGGAATAACAACACCCGTGGTTCCCAACACCGACAAGCCGCCGACAATGCCGAGCCGTCCATTCAGCGTGCCGAGCGCCAATTGCTCGCCGCCGGGAATGGCAATTTCAATGATCACATCACGCGGCCCGCTTGTCTCTGCGGCGGCTTCCTCAATCGCAATTCGCATCATATCGCGCGGTACTGGATTGATTGCAGGCTCGCCGGGCGGAAGAACGAGGCCCGGACGGGTCACCGTGCCAACGCCCTCGCCTGCTTTGAACTGAATACCGGAGCCCACGGCACCGAAGCGGACGGTCGAAACAATGCGCGCACCATGCGTCACGTCGGGATCATCCCCCGCATCCTTGATAACGGACGCCCGCGCAAAGCCCTCACCCAACTCGGTCGTAGCAATAGCAAAAGCCGGACGCGAGCCGTTGGGCAAGAGAACGTCTACGGGATCGGGGAATTCGCCCGTTACCAAAGCCGTGTAAGCAGCACGCGTCGCAGCGGTCGCGCAGGTACCCGTTGTCCAGCCGCGTTTCAATTGCGGCATAGCGTTCAGATCGTCGATCTCGGCGGATTCGGGCTCGCTCATGGGTTCAGTGCATACTGCGTCGAAGGCAATCAACGCAACCAGAAGGCTCTAGCATGACACAGATTGCCCCCGGCCTTGTGATCGCGGCACCCCGATCCTCATCGGGCAAGACGACGCTGACGCTTGGCCTGTTACGGGCTTTTAAGCGCCGCGGCGTGGCGGTACGCGGCCTCAAATGTGGTCCGGACTATATTGATCCAGCCTTTCATCAGGCCGCCTCCGGATTGCCAAGCCTCAACCTCGACGCTTGGGCGATGGACCCTTCGCTCGTTGCACGGCTTGCGGCTGATACGGCGAGCGGGGCCGATTTGACCCTTTGCGAAGGGCTTATGGGTCTGTTTGACGGTGTGCCAGCGCCCGAAGGCCGTTCGGGCTCGTCTGCTGATATTGCAGCGGCAGCCGGTTGGCCCGTTCTGTTGGTGATCGATGTCAGCGGACAATCGCAATCGGCAGGTGCCATTGTGAAAGGCTGCGCGACCTTTGATCCGCGGATCACAATTGCAGGCGTTATCCTGAATAAAGTCGGCAGTGAACGCCATCGCCGCCTTGTGACGGAAGCAATTGGACGAACAGGAATTCCCGTTTTGGGCAGCGTTCCAAGAGACGCCGAGGCGAGCTTGCCCGAGCGCCATTTGGGTCTTGTTCAAGCGGAAGAAACAGCAGGCCTCGAAGCCATTCTTGATAAGATGGCAGATCTTGTAGAGGCCCATGTCGATTTGGATGCCATCAGACAGGCCTCGCGCGTTCCAAAACTCTTGGGCGATCATTCAGGACTTGCTCTCAAGCCACCAGGACAAAGAATTGCGTTAGCGCGTGATGCAGCTTTTTCGTTTATGTATCCGCACCATCTTGCTGGTTGGAAAAAGGCAGGCGCTGAAATTATTCCATTCTCGCCCCTAGCCAATGATGCACCACCCGTCGATTGCGATGTGTGCTGGCTACCTGGCGGTTATCCTGAATTGCACGCCGAGCATCTATCCAATGCGCATTCCTTTTTGGATGGCCTCCGGCATTTTGCCGAAACCAAGCCCGTTCACGGCGAGTGCGGCGGCTATATGACGCTTGGTGAAACACTCGTGGATGCAGCGGGTATCGAATGGCCAATGGCCGGATTACTGGGCGTTAAAACGAGCTTCGCCAAACGCAAAATGATGCTGGGCTATCGCGATGTAACGCTCGAAGCGGACGGACCATTGGGTGCCAAAGGAACGCGCCTTCGGGGGCACGAATTCCATTATGCCACCATTGTTGATCTGGGTGCTGATGCGCCATTGGTGATGGCGCATGATGCGTATGGCGCAGCACCCTCACCCTCGGGCAGCCGACGCGGTAGAATCACCGGATCATTTTTTCACGTGATCGCTGAACATACCAAAGGAGACGACGGCCTTGGTGATTAAGCAATTGGCTTATCTTGTGGCGCTCGCCCGCGAAAAACATTTCGCGCGCGCCGCTGCGGCCTGCAACGTCTCGCAGCCAACTTTGTCGGGCGCTATTCGCCAATTGGAAGATGAACTCGGTGTTCCTTTGGTGGAACGCGGCCACCGCTACACAGGCCTAACCGCCGAAGGCGAAATGATTGTTGCCCATGCCAAACGTATTTTGGGCGAAATCGATACGATGCAGCATTCGATCAGCGATGTGCGGCAAGGACTTTCCGGACGATTACGCATTGGCGCCATTCCAACGGCACTACCGCTCGTTGCGCAAATTACAGGACCTTTTTCGGAGCGCTTTCCATCGGTAACGCTCACGGTGCTATCGATGACCTCCACCTCGATTCAGGAAGCCATCGATAATTTCGATATTGATGTCGGATTGACCTATCTCGACAATGAGCCGCTTGAGCATGTGATCGCCAAGCCGCTTTATGCCGAGACCTATGTTTTGCTGACCCGCGCCGACAGCGCCTTGGCCGAACGCGATGAAATCAGTTGGGATGAAGCGGCTTCGCTCAATCTGTGTTTGCTGACGCCTGATATGCAGAACCGACGGATTATCGATGGCATCTTTCGCTCGGTTGGTAAGGCGCCGCAGCCGGTTATGGAAACCAATTCGATTTTTAACCTGTGCAGCCACGCTGCCATTTCGGGTTGGGTCAGCATTGTGCCTTCGCAATTATCCGGATTTTTCGGCATGGCGAATGGATTAAAGGCTCTCCGATTGGTCAATCCCTCTGCTTCACGGTCGGTCGGGTTGATCACCGCTGATCGGCAACCGCAGCAGCCGCTGGCGCGCCGCTTGTTTGCGCTGACAGAGCCGATGCGAGCCGACGCTTAATCGGTGCATCCTTGTTCATCGGAAAATTCGATCAATTCTTTGATAAATTCGATTTGATTGCCGATTGATTATGACGCATGACACTTCCCAATGGTCAGAACTGTGCCTCGAGGCATGTTTAAAGGGATGGAATCGATGAGCTGGGACGATGCAGTAGCCTCATCTATTGTCAATGAATACAAGCACTTGGCGGGCGCGACACTGCCTATTCTCCACGCCTTGCAGGAAAATTTCGGCTATGTCGACAAGCGCGTTGTGCCCTTGATCGCCGATGCGCTCAACATGTCGAAGGCCGAAATCTTTGGCGCGATCACGTTTTATCACGATTTCAGACACGAGCCTGCGGGCCAAACGGTTGTTAAACTCTGCCGGGCGGAAGCCTGCCAGTCGATGGGCTGCGAAAGCCTCGTCGCGCATTTGAAGGATGCCCATGGCGTCGAGATCAATGCGACGACACCCGATGGCCGCCTGACCGTTGAAACCGTTTATTGCCTCGGCAATTGCGCGCTTGGCCCTGCCGCCTTGATTGATGGCGAGCTTGTTGGCCGCGTCGATGAGGACCTGCTTGATGCGGTCTGCAAAGGCCAATCGCACGACCGCATGGCCGGTTGAGGAGAAAAAATCATGAGCACCTCAATCAAAATTTACGTTCCGCGCGATGCAGCAGCGCTTTCAGTAGGCGCCAACCGCGTCGCCACGGCGCTCGCCAATGAAGCCAAGAAGCGTGGCCAAGCGGTAGAGATTATCCGCAACGGCTCGCGTGGTATGCTCTGGCTTGAGCCGCTGGTGGAAGTTGAAACCGCCAAAGGACGCGTAGCTTTCGGGCCTGTGACGCCGAAAGATGTCGCCTCGCTGTTTGATGCAAATTTCCTAACAGGTGGCGCGCATGCGCTTAACCTCGGCCTGACCGAAGAAATTCCGTTCTTTAAAAATCAAGAGCGGCTTACCTTCGCCCGTGTTGGCGTGATCGATCCGCTCTCGCTTGATGATTACATTACGCATGGCGGTTTTGCAGGCCTCAAAAAGGCCGTGACCATGACGGGTGCCGCCATCGTGCAGGAAGTAGCCGATTCCGGCCTTCGCGGCCGTGGTGGTGCGGGCTTCCCGACGGGCATCAAATGGAAAACTGTTTTAGGCGCTGAAGCCGACCAAAAATATATTGTCTGCAATGCGGACGAAGGCGATAGCGGCACCTTCGCCGACCGGATGCTGATGGAGGGCGATCCCTTCACCCTCATCGAAGGTATGGCGATTGCGGGCGTGGCTGTTGGCGCGACCAAGGGCTTTATCTATCTGCGCTCCGAATATCCGCATGCTTATCAGACGCTGCTCGAAGCCATTCGTACCGCACGTGCGGCGCGCTGGTTGGGGCCTGCGATTGGCGGCTCCAACTATGCCTTCGATCTTGAGGTGCGCTTGGGCGCCGGTGCGTATATCTGCGGCGAAGAAACCTCGCTTCTGGAGAGCTTGGAAGGCAAGCGCGCGATTGTTCGTGCCAAGCCACCTTTGCCTGCTCTCAAAGGTCTGTTTGGCAAGCCAACCATCGTCAATAATGTGATGTCACTGGCGACCATTCCTTGGATCTTGGCCAATGGCGCGAAAGCCTATGCCGATTTCGGCATGGGTCGCTCGCGCGGCACGCTGCCGATCCAATTGGCGGGTAATATCAAGCAAGGTGGCCTGATTGAAAAGGCGTTTGGTGTGAGCCTGCGTGAGATCATCGAGACCTATGGCGGCGGCACGCATTCGGGCCGCTCCTTCCGGGCGGTTCAGGTAGGTGGGCCTTTGGGCGCATACTTCCCTGAAAGCCTGCTCGATACGCCGATGGATTACGAAGCTATGGCCGCTAAAAAAGGCCTGCTCGGCCATGGCGGTATGGTTGTGTTCGATGACACTGTGGATCTTGCCCAGCAAGCGCGCTTTGCCTTTGAATTCTGCGCGAAAGAATCATGCGGCAAATGCACCCCTTGCCGCATTGGCGCGACGCGCGGTGTTGAAACCATGGACAAGGTGATTGCGGGCGATACGTCGAAGCTCGCACTGATCGATGACCTTTGCCATTTGATGACCGATGCCTCGCTCTGCGCGATGGGCGGATTGACGCCTGTGCCGGTGATGAGCGCGATGACCCATTTCCCTGATGATTTTAACCGTGCGCCGAAGCGCATGGCGGCTGAATAGTGGAGAGAGCACCATGACCTTGATCAAAGAGCTCGATTACGGCACCCCGATCCGCATCTCGGAACAGATGGTGACACTCACCATTGACGGCGCGTCGATCACCGTTCCGGCTGGCACCTCCGTCATGGCCGCTGCCATGAAGGCTGGAACGGCCATTCCGAAACTCTGCGCCACTGATAGCCTAGAGCCCTTCGGCTCCTGCCGCATGTGTCTTGTCGAGATCGAGGGACGGCGTGGAACACCCGCCTCTTGCACGACCTTGGTCGAGCCGGGCATGGTGGTCAAAACCCAGTCGGATAATCTCCACAAGCTCCGCAAGGGCGTGATGGAACTCTATATCTCCGACCATCCTCTCGATTGCCTCACCTGCTCGGCGAATGGCGATTGCGAATTGCAAGATATGGCTGGCGTCGTAGGCCTTCGCGACGTGCGCTACGGCAAGGATGTCGCCAATCATTTCGAGACGACCTCACCGCTCGCGCTCTTGAAGGACGAGACCAATCCATATTTCACTTACGATCCAGCCAAATGCATCGTCTGCAACCGCTGCGTCCGCGCGTGTGAAGAAGTGCAAGGGACCTTTGCACTCACCATTGAAGGCCGTGGCTTTGATAGCCGCGTGTCAGCTGGTGGCGTGAGCTTCCTTGAATCGGATTGCGTCTCCTGCGGTGCCTGCGTGCAGGCCTGCCCAACAGCGACCCTCATGGAAAACACGGTGATTGCAAAGGGCCAGCCAGAGCATTCGGCTGTGACGACCTGCGCTTATTGCGGCGTTGGCTGCTCGTTCAAGGCGGAGATGCAGGGCGATGAAGTGATCCGCATGGTGCCGTACAAAGACGGCAAGGCCAATGAAGGCCATTCCTGCGTTAAGGGTCGCTTTGCGTGGGGCTATGCAACCCACACAGACCGCATCACAAAACCAATGATCCGCGCCAAGATTACGGATGAATGGCGTGAAGTGTCATGGGAAGAAGCGATTGGGCACGCAGCCAGCGAATTCAAGCGCATTCAGAAAACCTATGGCAAAGATGCGGTAGGCGCGATCACCTCGTCGCGTTGTACGAACGAGGAAGTGTTCCTCGTTCAAAAACTGGTGCGTGCCGCTTTCGGTAACAACAATGTCGATACCTGCGCCCGCGTTTGCCATTCACCAACGGGATATGGCCTATCAAAGACCTTTGGAACTTCCGCTGGTACGCAAGATTTCAAATCGGTTGCTAAAGCCGATGTTGTTCTTGTGATTGGTGCTAACCCGACGGATGGCCATCCTGTCTTTGCCTCGCGCTTGAAGAAGCGTCTACGCGCGGGTGCGAAGCTGATCGTGGCTGATCCACGCCGGATTGATCTTGTTAAGTCACCGCACATCAAGGCCGAGCATCATCTGGCCCTGCTGCCTGGTACCAATGTGGCGTTGCTCGATTCACTCGCGCATGTCGTCGTTACCGAAGGTCTCGTAAACGAAGCCTTTGTCCGCGAACGGTGCGATTTGCAGGACTTTGAAGTCTGGGCGCGTTTTGTTGCTGAAGAGCGTAACTCGCCGGAAGCCATGGAAGCTTTCACGGGTGTGCCAGCAGACGAAGTACGCAAGGCAGCGCGTCTATTTGCCAAGGGCGGCAATGCTGCGATCTATTACGGCTTGGGCGTTACCGAGCATAGCCAAGGCTCCACCACCGTTATGGCGATGGCGAACCTTGCGATGGCCACCGGCAATATCGGCCGCGATGGCGTGGGTGTTAACCCGCTCCGTGGTCAGAACAATGTGCAGGGCTCGTGCGATATGGGCTCCTTCCCGCACGAGTTCTCCGGCTATCGCCATGTAAGCGACGACTCGACGCGCGAAATGTTCCAGTCGATGTGGGGCGTTGAGCTTTCCAATGAGCAAGGGTTCCGCATTCCGAACATGCTTGATGAAGCGGTCGATGGCGGCTTTAAGGGCATCTACATTCAGGGCGAAGATATCGCGCAGTCGGATCCTAATACGGTTCACGTTACCTCCGGTCTTGAGGCAATGGAATGCGTTGTCGTCCAAGATCTTTTCCTCTGCGAAACGGCGAAATACGCGCATGTGTTTTTGCCGGGCTCGTCCTTCTTGGAAAAAGACGGCACCTTCACCAATGCCGAGCGTCGCATTAGCCGCGTTCGTAAGGTGATGGAGCCAAAATCCGGCAAGGCGGAATGGCAGATCACGATCGATCTTGCAAAAGCGCTGGGTTACGAGATGAACTACGCCCATCCGTCCGAAATTATGGATGAGATTGCGGCCCTCACGCCAACCTTCAAAAATGTCAGCTATGCCAAGCTTGATGAAAAGGGCTCGATCCAGTGGCCATGCAATGACAAGGCACCCGAAGGCACGCCGATCATGCATGTCGACCGCTTTGTGCGCGGCTTGGGCAAGTTCATGATCACCGATTATGTTCCGACCGAAGAACGCACTGGACCACGCTTCCCTCTGCTGCTGACGACAGGGCGTATTCTCTCGCAATACAATGTCGGCGCGCAAACGCGGCGGACGGAAAACAATGTCTGGCACAATGAAGACGTGCTGGAGATCCATCCGTTCGATGCCGAACAACGCGGCATCAAGTCGGGCGATCTCGTCTCGCTGGCAAGCCGTGCGGGGGATATCGCGCTCCGCGCCGAAGTCTCCGAGCGGATGCAACCGGGTGTCGTTTACACGACCTTCCATCACGCCAAAACGGGTGCGAATGTGATCACCACGGATAATTCCGATTGGGCAACGAACTGCCCCGAATATAAAGTGACGGCGGTTGAAGTGCGCCGCACCAACCACTATTCGGATTGGCAGGAAAAGAACAACCGCGAAGAGATTGATCTCAAAAAGATCGCTCCGCATGTTCTAGCCGCGGAATAAGCGAGGCACTGTGACCATCGGATCGCGCGAGGTAAGAGCCGATAGCATCTCCTTTGCGACAGCGAAGGTGATGCAAGGCTCGCGCGCGGTTCCGATCGAGATGCCGCTCGAGATCGTCTATGGCACGATCCCTTATGCCGTGATGATGGTGACTCCAGAAGACATTGAAGACTTCGTCTATGGCTTCAGCTTTACCGAAGGCGTTATCACATCGAATAGCGATATTCGGAGTGTGAAGGTTGAAGCGCATCCTAAGGGGCTGCGTGCCCTTGTTGATCTAATTCCTAAGCGCTTATCGTCTCATCTTTCGCGCCAGCGGGCGATGATCGGGCGGACGGGATGCGGTGTTTGCGGGATTGAGGATATCAATGCCCTGCCCGCTGCATCCGAACGCGTGGTAAAAGGGGCTGATATCGCAATAGAAGCCATTCACAGCGCGATAAACGGTTTGAGTGCGCACCAGTCGCTTAATGATATCACCCGCGCCGTTCACGCCGCTGCATGGTGCGACCCGTTGGGCAAGGTGATAATGGCCCGCGAGGATGTTGGCCGGCATAATGCTCTCGATAAACTCATTGGCGCGGCTCTTAGGCAGGGGCTTCGTCCTCAATCTGGCTTTGTCGTGATTACCAGCAGATGCTCTTATGAAATGGTCGAAAAGGCAGCGGCTTTCGGTGCTTCAACGCTGGTAGCCGTCTCAGCCCCAACAAGCCTCGCCATTGAGCGCGCAGAAGCGCTTGGTATTACGCTTTACGCTATCGCCCGCGCAGACGGCGCCACCCAATTTACGGGCTCTATGCCCGGCCTCATTCTGGAGAAATGCGCATGACCGCTGTAACACACGAAACGGTTACTGGCCCCGTTAAACTTGTCAAAATGGCAAACCAAATGGGTGACTTTTTTAAAAGCTATCCGGAAGCCGATGGCGTCGAGGGCATTCGCGAGCATATCGCGAAGTTCTGGAACAAGAAAATGCGCGAAGAGCTCTTTGCCTATATCGATGCCACGCCCGATTCTGGTTTAACCCCACTGGTAGCGAAGGCTATTGCGAAGCTGCGCTAAGGCTAACTAATCCAAAATGATTTGAGCCTGTATATACGGCAATATCAAAACTATTTAATTTAAAATCTTAGCGATCTACGTTCACCGTAATCTTTCTGCGGTCACCCAGGCATGTGCCACGACTTCCATCTGGTTTCGATGGAAGCGCTAACCGACCGCACACAGCGCTGATCCTATAAAATTGTCACCTCTTGCTTCCCGATCGGTTAACCCTAGAACCACCGACAAGCTGATGCACCGTGACCTTTTAAAATTGTACACTTTTTCAGAAGTAAATTTTTATTGCCGCAATTTAAACGGGAATTCGATCGCTCAGAAGAGCCGATCTTTATTCACTTTAACCAGAAGGTAGATTGCATGACCATTTCACTTTCAGCCGGCATGCGCGGCGCTCTCTCGACACTACAGAGTAATCAACAACTCGTTCAACAGGCACAGCTTCGCCTTGCAACAGGCAAGCGAGTGAGCTCCGCACTCGACAATCCAAGCAGCTATTTCCGCGCACAAAACCTAACCAGCAGAGCCAATGACCTGCAGAACCTCATGGATGACATGACGCAGGCTTCATCGGTGATGCAGGCGACAAGTAAGGGTTTGGATTCGGTTAAGTCATTGATCGACGCCGCCAAGGGTCTTGTTGGTAAAGCAAGCCAGTCGGGTCAGAACAATACTTTAACGGGCACCTTAACAACGGCACTGAAATCAACCGATAAGCTCGAAACGATTGGCTTAACCGCAACCAATAAAGTTTCGATCACCGTTGGTACCGGAACGGCTGTTGACTTTACCGTCGTTGCGGCGACCGGTACTGCCGATCCTACTGCTAACAAGGCCGTAACAGTTCAGGATTTAATCGATCAAATCAATGCGGATACCACCTTAAATCCTAATGGTTCGGGAACCGCGGTTAAAGCTGCATTGGTGGGTGGAAACCTGCAGCTGACATCGACTTCTGGACAAGCAGTGAAGCTCACTTCAGACGACACAACCGCCAACCTGAAGAAGCTTTTGGGTACGAAAACGAATGAAGGCAATGCAGTCGATGTTGCGGGCACAAGTTTCGTCGATACCACACGTAAATCAATTTCATCGCAGTTTGATGATATCCTGAAGCAGATTGACCAGACCATTCAAGATTCAAGCTATGGCGGTATTAACCTGCTCCAAGGTCAAGACCTGAAGGTCACCTTCAACGAAACCGGAACCAGCTCGATTACGGTTTCCAGCGTCAACTATACGGCCAATGGTGAGTTGGGCATTGCAAAGTCAACGAACAGCTTCATCAGCAATGATGACGTTGACGTTGCATCGGCTAATCTCAAGCGTGCATCTGACAAGATAGCCGCGCAGTCAGCCGTGTTCGCAGCAAACCAGACCGTTATTCAGAACCGTTCAACCTTCACCAAGAATTTGGTCGAAACGTTGAATGCGGGCTCTGATAGCTTGACGGCGGCGGATCAGAACCAGGAATCAGCTAACCTCCTGGCGCTCAATACGCAGCAGCAATTGGCGCAATCAACTTTGTCACTCGCCTCCCAAGCGAACGCCGCCATTACGCGCTTGTTCTAAGCTTAATTGGTACGTTGTCTCGATTCTATATTACGTTAGGGAATATTCATCATTCCTTAAAGCGTTTCTTAGACAATGGAGGGGTCCGGAGCGATCAGGGCCCCTCTTTTGTAAAGGTTAAAGGACGCGACTGTGGCGCTTAAAGTTGAACTCAAGCCTCATGAAAAAATCGTTGTTGGATCGGTGATTATTCAGAAGGGCGAAACAAGGGCCCGGCTCTTGATCGAAGGCGAAGCGGCCATACTCCGCGAGCGCGATATTATTGGCGCATCAGAAGCGGAAAGCCCGGCCAAGCGTATCTATTTTGTTTTGCAACTGATGTATCTAGATCAAGATGTGATCGCTCATAAGAATTCATTTATTGAACTTATTGATGCCTTTATGCAGGCGGCGCCAAGTGCTTGGCCAATCATTTCAAAAATTACCGATCATGTTATTTCGGGAAATATTTATCGCGCCATTAAAGCAACGCGGGCACTGATCGAATATGAAGAGGAGCTTTTAAATCATGAACTACGCCATGAACGTCTACCAAAAGACAGCTCAAACGGGGACGAGCAAAAGGCAGCTTGAAGCCACGCTGCTTATGAAGGCTGCTAGCCGTCTCAAAGCGGTCCGCGATCATTGGGATATCGACCAAAATGATCTCGTGCCAGCCCTAACCTATAACCGTACCCTATGGACAATTTTATCCACATCGGCAACAGAGCCAGATTCCATGCTGCCCTCTGATTTAAAGAAAAATATAGCTCTCATCGCTATCTTTATATTTAATCGATCCATAGATTTACAGATAGAGCCATAGGCGTCAGATCTCGATGCGCTGATCGATATCAACCGATCAATCGCACAGGGATTATCAGTCGATCCTGCCGAGGCAGCATAAAAATAGAAAGATTGCTTTTAAAGGTAATCAGCCAGCGACATTTTCATTAAGCGCGACGTAACTTGGTAGGCTATTTGCAACTGAGTTTGTAAGGCTGTTAATTCAGTCGCGGCTTGTTCAGGCGTAACCGTCGTCTTAGATTCAAAGGCCTGCTGTAATATTGATTTATATGATGCTTGGTTACTGCTTTCTGTTTTAACTGAGTTTTGCGCTGATGTAAGCGATGCCATTATCGCTTGAAGGTCAGAACGACCCGTAGTAACTTGTGCACTTGACCGCGATACAACTTCAGAAAATTGCAAATTTGCTAATGTTTCATCTGAGGTTGATGTTGAAACAACTGCAGCCGACGCAAGCGCGGCCAGCGTTTCTACGAACCCCTTTTCATTTCCCCTTATGCCCGAACCGATATTAATACCTTCGCCTATCATGGTGGTCATATCTTGCCGTGGGTCTCCGCCAATACTGGCATCGGTTCCATTATACCAACAAACCGTTTTTGCAGAATTGGCTTGAGTATCACTCGAAAATCCGGTCGCTGAAGCCAATGTTCCGTCCAATCCGGGGATAATCCGGTTAGGTGGATTGGTCGCAGATGCGGTGAAAAAATCTGAAGCCTGTCTTGTCGCAGACGCGATAAAAAGTTGAACATTAGCGACTTGTTTCAGCGTCGTTGTTAAGGCGGATTGAAAATTTGTGGCTGTATCCGCGGCTGTTGACCCTATCGCAAATGTACCATTTCCATTGCTTGTACCCGCGATCATTAAGACCTTGGCGACTGTGCCATCGGGCAAATTCAAATTAATGGTTACCGTCTCATTGGATTTAGGAATACCTGTTGAGAAATCTGCTGTCATGGTCGGAGGTATAGTATTTCCCAGTGATACCGACCCTTGCGAAAATGTCGACGTCACATTTTTAATCGACATACCGAATGGCAAATCGGCAGCGGGCGAAGTTAGCGAAACCTGTGTGCCACCGCCCGCTATTGTCATCCTACCTAATCCGTCGGGACCTAAATCCGCTGACTGCCGCTCGGCTACGAGCTTTGACAGTCCATCCTGCCCTGCTGAAGCATCTCCCTTTAAAATGGTATTGATATCCTCGGCGGGAGGTGAAGCCGAACTAGCCCCGCCGAACAAATATCCATTCACGCCACGGGTGTTTACATAGCCTAAAAGCGATGTCAAAACCGATTTTAATTGCGTGTGACGGGAGGATCGACCGGCGACATCGCTTGAGTTCACAGCTGCTAGTGGACCATTCTTTGTAGCATTTGCAGCATCTGACAATGATGTTATCGCGTTGATCGAGGTTGTTAAATCCGTGCCCACTGAAATTATCGTATCAGAATAAAGATCACACGCACTTAGCCGCGAATGTAGCTCAAGCGTCCGATAGACGGCTTCACCTAACCCCGAATTATTGGTCGAAATTTTACCCGTGGCAAGCTGGGTTGATTTAGCATTTAAATCATCGTGGATCTTTGTAAGCGCCTTCGGCACCCAGCTTGACCATGAATTTCCAAATCCAGTACCTGAAATGCTCACGATTGATCTCCGTCACAATTGCATTAAGACCGTGAACATTTCACGGATAGTCGTCATGACTTTTGCATTCGCTGCATATACGTTTTGAAGTGCTGTTAGGTTGGTTAGCTCCTCATCCATATTCACACTCGAGGACTTATTAAAGCGACCTTGAACGGACGCAAGAACAACGGATTGGCTGCTATCGAGGGAGGCCAATCGATTGGTTAAATTTGCCTGCGTTTGAAAGACTTGTTTAACAAGATTTGAAACCGTTGTGGCGGAACCCACCGACAAACCAGATTCTGGGTGGACCTCTACCGTTTGAGACATCAACTGTGACACAAGTGCTTTCGCACGCATCGGATCACCCGATATCGAGGTACCTGTTGCATCCGCTAATGCAGATGGCTTTACCGTAAGCGCCTGATTTATTTGCAACCGGCTTGCAATTCCAATGCGCTGATCCTTGACGTCAAATGAACCAGTGTAAGGTAGGCCAGTTGCGGAATCGATAAAGAATGGCAGCGCGTTGCCCTGCCCCTGAATTTGCATATTCGTTATCGTTGCAGAAAGAGCGTTAACGGATGCTGTCCCGGATGCGGTAAATGAGACTATATTGGATCCGGGCGGGACTGTGGATGCTGAAACGGTTATACCGGCACCGATCGCATTTAGCCCGGCTTGCATGTCCGATACCGCAGACGCCAATCCACCTGAGAATGCAACACCGATAACCTTGTCATTAGCATCTGCTGTCGCATTATCGGCAAGCGGTAATTTTGATGCATCATCAACCCGTATCATGGTTACTTGATGAACGGTGCCAGAGGAGTCGGTGAAGGTAAGTGCCATCCGGTTGCCTGGCTGGATACCCGTTGTATCAAGCGAAAGCCCGCCTGCGATAGATGACGATGATACGGAGCGATTAGATAAAGCTAGCGATACGCCAGCGCCGATATCATCCAATTGCGACTGGGCATTCGGTAAGATCTTATCCCGCAATTCAATAAGGCCCCCGATCTGACCACCGATGGACGCATCCCCTGAAAGTAGATTAGTGCTCGAACCATTTCCGGAAACCGTGATCGTACCTACCCCGCTTTGCCCTGCCATTATTGAATAAAGGTTCGTGGCCGTCAGCGGTGCATGGGAGTCAAATGATAAATCGGAAGCTTGTTGACCCGTTACCAAAGCCGTACCGCTTCGGTTCGTAAGATTCACACTCCCATCGGGTAACTCGGTTACGTTTATGGCCATTAAGTTAGACAATTGCGAAAGCGCAGCGTCACGATTGTCCAAGAGATCCAAATTATTCTGAGGACCAGCCGCCTTAATACGGGAATTCAGGGTCGCCAATTGTTTTAAAAGTGTATCGGCTTGCGTCACCGATTGAGCGATAGCTTCTTCGGTCCCGCTTCTTAAGTTTTGAATACCGCTGGACATGCTTGTTAGTCTTAATGCCACATCCGATGCAGCCGACAAAACAGTCGATTGCTCCGCTCCTCCCGATGGATTGTTTTGCAGTGTATTTAGCGTATTCTTAAAATTGTCGATGCTCGAGGAAAGCTGAGATGCTCCCGTTGGATCGCCATAGATTCCATCAAGCTGCTTGGTATAGTCAGCCTGGACGCTCGTATATCCGGATGAACTTGTTTCAGACCATAATTGCTTCTGTACATAGGAATCAAGGACGCGCTGAACACTGGGAGTTATGCCGTTGGTCGTCTGACCCACATATTCCCTGCGAACATAGCCAGCTTGGTTAGCGCCAGCCACATTTTGTGAAACCACGGATAATGCGTCTTGGGTATGATTTAGACCATTAAAGGCATTTGAAAGAGCTCCAAATAAATCCATGGTTTCCTACTCTACCTTTAAACTAAATCAGCGGATGACATTTACCGCTTCTGTCATCATTTGCTGCGCCGCCGTGATAACTTTTGCGTTAGCGGAATAAGCCTGTTGTGTTGCGATCATCAAACTGAATTCGTGGGAAATATCGGCGTTTGAAGCCTCAAGGCCACCAACAAGTATGTTTGGGTCACCAGCCCCATAAATCGGATCACCGGATTGATCTGACTGCTGATAGACGCCGCCATCCAATCGCTTCAAGGCTTGACCGCCATTGAATTTAGCGACTGCGATATCGGCTACAGGTTGCTGCAGCCCATTCGAGTACTGCGCATAAACGCGCCCTTTGTCGCCAAAATTGACGCCCGTCAACGATGCTGATGTATATCCATCTTGCGCTATATTCGTTGTTCTAAACTGACCCGACGTGTCGCCATATTGCGACATACCATTGAAATCGATTGTTAACGCACCAAGCGCCGTTCCATCAATCGTCAACCCTGTCACCGATACGGAGGGCGTGGCAGGCGTAGTCATCTTACCGCTTGAATCAAATTGGAAGTTTTGTAGGAACGTCCATTTTGCTGCAGTACCCGTAGCAGTGCTATTATTTTCATAATAGACGTCATACGTACCCGACGAATTTTTGGCCCAACGCGTTTGGAGTGTTGCAGGTGAACCTTTAGAATCATAAACCGTTACAGATCCGCCGGCGATTGACGCATTCAGGAAATTGCTTTCATTCGCTGCTGTAATAGTTGTCGCAGGCGCAGCAACGCCAGGCGCAATAGCATTCGCCGGATCGATGGGGTTGGACGGTGTGGTTGGTAAATTTCCTTGATACGTAATCGTCGACGTTGCCTTGGGCGGCATATCACCTGTTGGTAATTGAATAGTCGTCGGAACACCCGAATTCGCCATACCGGAAATCGGATCAACGGTATATCCCATAAGATAATACCCAGCACCGTTTACAAGGTTCTTGTTTTTATCGAGCGCGAAGTCACCACGTCGGGTAAAATACGGCGACGTAGCAAAGGAAGAAACTCCTGATTTGGTTGTTGTCTTTTGACTGGTTGCAAAATAGCCATCACCCGATAAAGCGATATTAGAGTTAATTCCTGTCGATTTAAACGACCCAGCAACAGAGTTTGTCGCTAAGGAACTTGCATTAACCCCACCCGTTATACGAGCGCTAAGGCTCAAATCCGGGATCATATCTTCGAAACTCGTATCGATCCGCTTATACCCAATGGTCTGCGAGTTTGCGATATTTCCAGATATGTTTTCGAGCGCAAAGGCCTGCGCCGACATGCCCGAAACCGCCGTTTGCATTGCTCCAAAAATGCCCATTTCATGCTACACTGCGTATGCCAACGATGCTGCCGCGGCTTAAAGTGCTGCAACAGGTTCGAAAGGGGCAACGCAAGCGACATGCCACCATAAAGATATTGTATTTACGTGATAAAATTTGATCGCAATTTAGTGACCCGGCAAAATTGCACCACTTGGCGGCAAAAAATGCCTAGCTCTAATCGTCTTGGTGGCGTTCCGGCGTACGAAAACGCTCAAGCCGCGCCGAGCGTACGGCAAGATCTGACCAATGATCAATATCGCAGTCTAGGACAACAATGCCCGCCGTTGGCATATGCTCCCGCAATCGTGCCAAAGCATAGCGGTCTCCATATCCTATTAGTTCCTGCGCGAGATCATGCAGTGAGGGATTATGTGCCACTAGGATAAGTGTTAGCACCCGATCGGGAACGGCTTGCAACTGGCGTAATACGAGATCCGATGAGGCTAGGTATAATGCTTTGTCATAGTGTAGTTCGATGTTGCCAAAAGCACCCTTTGCCTCATCCCACGTCATTTTGGTGCGCAAAGCAGGTGAGACAAGCGCCATGTCCGGATGAATATGTTCGGCCGCAAGGTAAGTGCCCACGCCAGCGCTATCGCGCATACCGCGCGCGGTCAGGCCCCGATCAAAATCAGGAGCCGCATCATGGGGAACCGCTTTTCCGTGGCGAAATAAAATCAAACGACGCATGGTCTCAAGCTAGGCCAATGGCGAACAAGCCACAAGTCGGGTTCCATTCGTTCCACACCCGGTTGAAATGGCGTGCTCTAAGGGCCATGTTCCATCAAGCGTCTTTTAATCACTGATCACGAATGGCTTTATCCATGGCAGACCCCTTTTCTCCGCGCACGTCTAACACCTTCCAGGTTACGAAAATCCCCGGATGGGCCATGCTTCTGGTGGCTTTCGTCGCAGGAGCCTTGGGTATTGGCATGTTTTTGTTGAGCGCGAGTATCCTATTGGTTCTCACGCCCTTTATCGTAGCGGGTGCTCTGATCCTTCAATGGCGGATCCGGCGGGCCTTGCGACAGGCTGCGCGCGAGGCGAATGTCACATCTATCGACGTCGAATATCACGTCATCGAACGTCAAAAAGATCGTTAATTCTTCTTTTCCGGTGTACGCACGACCATAACCGAACAGGGCGCATGGCGAACAATGGTGGTTGCATTGGACCCCAGTAAATAGGTCGACATAGCCGGACGATGCGATCCGACAACGATCAAATCTGCCTTTGCGCTTTCTGCCTCGGCCAGTACCTCATTATAAACCGATCCCATGCGAACGGCGGTCGTAACCTTTGACTTGTCGGTTAACGGAAGTTTGGCCACCAATTCCTTCATTCGCTTTTCGCAATCCTCCTGCTGCTCTTCGTCAAAATAAGGCGGGACATATTCCATAAAGGTGACGGGCAGGATCGATCGCACATAAACGAGGTGGATCGACGCATTGGTCATGGCCGCGAGCGCGACGGCGCGATCAAGGGCGGGTTGCGCAATATCGATTTCTGAAAGATCGACCGGAACAACAATCGAAGAAAACATACTTCATCCTCCATTAGCCAGGCTACCGCAGCAGAAGCCACAGCCTGACTATGGATGGATTACCCCTCACCCGCCTTGATCTGGATCATAAAGGCGGACGCAGGATCAGGCTTCAACGCCAAGCTTCTTTTGCAGGCTTGAGGAAGAAGTTGTGTATTGGAACGTCAACCGCTTATCGGGGTACACATAGCGATAGACCCGCTGGGCCGCCAAAGCGCCCTCATGAAAGCCCGAAAGGATCAGCTTCAGCTTGCCGGGATAGGTATTGATATCGCCAATCGCAAAAATGCCCGGCGTCGAGGTTTCGAATTTCTCCGTATCAACCGGCACCAGATTTTCAGACAGCGATAGCCCCCAATTGGCAATCGGTCCCAATTTCATGGTCAGCCCGAAAAACGGCAGCATGGCGTTGCAGCTGATTGCAAACTCGGCATTATCGCTTCCACGGCAAAGCGCCGAGGATAAAAGTCCATGATCACCCCGCAGGCCGGTGACTTGGCCGATCCGAAGATCCATTTTGCCCTCTGCGACCAAAGACCGCATTTGTTCAACGCTATGCGGCGCGGCCCTGAACTCATCACGGCGGTGCATCAGCGTGACGCGGCGCGCAATTGGCTGAAGATTGAGCGTCCAATCGAGGGCGGAGTCACCGCCACCGACAATCAAGACATCCCGACCTCTGAGATCTTCCATCCGGCGAACGGCATAGAAGACGCTTTTTTCCTCATAGGTATCAATTTCCGGAATCGGCGGCTTTTTAGGCTGAAACGAGCCACCACCAGCGGCAATAATCAGAGATTTTGTCTCAAATTCGGTGCCAGCATCGGTCGTGACACGAAACAACGGTGCCGTATCCGTACCAATGCTTTCCACCGAAGCGACCATTTCCGACAGATGGAACTCGGGATGAAAGGGTTCGATCTGCTTCATCAGATTATCGATCAAGCCCTGCCCCGTGACCGATGGAAAGCCCGGAATATCATAAATCGGCTTTTCCGGGTAAAGTTCGGCGCATTGGCCGCCAATTTTAGGCAAAATATCGACCAAATGCGACTTAATATCCAACAAACCAAGCTCGAAAACGGCAAAAAGACCAACAGGCCCTGCTCCGACGATGAGTGCATCGGTCTTGATTACGTCAGACATGATCGTCCCAATCTTTTTCTAAAAAAGCGCTATTAAGCTTGGCGTTCAGGTGTGTGCACAATCAGACCATCAAGCTGATCCGTCACCTTAATTTGGCACGAAAGACGGGAATTTGGCCGCACATCATAGGCAAAATCCAGCATATCCTCTTCCATTGAGGTTGGTGGTCCCACAATCGCCTGCCAGGCGTCATCGATATACACATGGCACGTGGCACAGGCGCAGGCGCCGCCGCATTCGGCCTCAATCCCTGGAACCGCATTTTTGATGGCCGCTTCCATCACGGTAGAGCCGACTGGCGCCTCAACGACCCGTGCGTTACCACCAAAATCGACAAATTGTAGCTTCGTCATTGAACCCTCGTCATAAAACGGATCGCTTCTCATCCCGTATTTGAGATTTAATAGTGGAGTGGCTGCATTTTGACGAGGGGTAAACTAAAAAAGGCCTCATTCTTTGACGAAAATGTCGCACGTTCGGGCATTTTACGATAGGGTAACTTTCCCGTTAACGCTGTTTTCATTCTCCTGAACCGGCGGGTATCCTTTTAGGTCCGCGATTGATAAAATGTCCGATGATCGGTTCCTATCCGGGGCAAACCGGAAACACTGAGGCATATAATGGCTACGCAGAAAAAAGTTTCGGATTCAGCAGAAGCGGCCCTCTCGGCAATTGAAGAGGCGCTTAATCTCTCCATTAATGGATCGGCCGTCGATGCCACGGAGGACACGCTGACCGATGGATCGGCAACCTCAAAAACGCGTATGCCTCGGACCGAAGCCGGATCCAACGAAACGACGACACCAGCGCGAAGCTCCGATGCTCCAGCGCGCCGGGAGCGCCCGCCGATCGAACGGTCACGCTCAGACGACAGCCCTCGATCCCTACCAGGCCAGCCGGCCAATGATGACCGCCGCGCGGTTGGTGAAATTCTTCATGCCCTGCAGGCCCAGTCTTCTCGTCGCGCCTATATTGTCGCAGCTGTAGCTTCTGTCGTTTGGCTTGCCTTTGCAGGTTATGCTTTTTGGGCGACTGTCGACTTGGTTTCGGTAGCAGGGACAGGGCTATTCAGCCAAGGCATCAAGACCGTACTTCCTTATTTGGCCTTTGCCAGCGCGCTACCGATTATCGTTTTTTTCGCACTTGCTTTCGCCTCGGTTCGTGCGCGGGAAATGCAAATAGTGGCGCAATCCATGGCACAAGTGGCCATGCGTCTGGCTGAGCCTGAAGGTTCAAGCGCGGAAGCGGTCGTCAGCCTGTCACAGGTCGTACGCCGTGAAGTCGCCGCAATGGGTGATGGCATGGAACGCGCGGTTGCGCGTGCCAGCGAACTTGAAACCATGGTGCACAATGAAATCGCCACGCTTGAGCGCGCCTATGGCCAAAATGAAATTCGCATTCGTGCCTTGATCGACGAGCTTGCGTTACAGCGTGATGCAATTTCGACCAATGCCGATCAAATTCGCTCATCCATCCTGACGACCCATGAGCATCTCGGTCGTGAAATTGATACGGCGATGAACCGCATCACTTCACTCGTGGAAGATGCAGGTCAGAAGGTGGCGTTTGCGATTGATTCAAAAACCGGCAGCATTGCGACAACCCTTGGTCGCACCGGAGAGTCATTGATCAGCATCTTGACGGACAAGGGTGATGATCTCCTACGGAATCTAGGTAATGCTAACGACTCGATCACGGGTCGCCTAACAAATATCGGCGAAAACATTGTCACCACGCTTTCCACTAAAGCCGATGCAGTAGCTGATAAATTAAGCTCGACCGGCACGCAGTTGACGACAGAACTCGTATCGCGCGCGGAAGATATGGTTCAAGCCATTGAAATTTCTGCTGAAAAAGCCGGATCGAAAATTGCCGACGGTTCATCAACCTTTGCCGCGAATATTCTAAGTTCCGGTGAAGAAATTCGAAGCGCGCTGGCCCGCCAGTCGGAAGCCATTGAGCGTACCTTCGATGACACGGCAACCCGCCTCTCCATCATCATGGATGAAAAGCTATCCGAGTCCCGCACGGTATTTGCGGAAGGCTTGGGTGATATTTCGAGCACAGTAACGACCCATGCTGAGCGTTTAAGAGATGATTTTAGCCGCGAAGCTGAAACAATCCGCTCGCGCATGACGGAAGCTGCTGGTGGCCTGATTGATGAATTATCCTCTGAAACCAATCGTCTTGGCAGCGTACTTGCCGAGCGTTCTTCAGCGATCCAATTCACCGTCGAAGGCGCCTCGCAAAAGCTTGACTCAAGCCTAGCCATGCATCTTTCGCGCATTGATGGCAGCCTCCTGGACGGTGGCACCTCAATCGACAACAAGCTCAACGGCCACATCAACCGGATTGAAACAAACCTTCAAACGCTCAGCGAACGGCTCGACAACAAGCTCGGAATACACGCTGACCGTATCGAGACCAATCTGGGACGTGCAACCATCGATATTGATGCGCGCCTCGGCGGACACCTTAGCCGCATTGAAATTAGCCTTGCCGATACCGGAAAAACCATTGATGCAACCCTTCATAATCGGGTTGAAGCACTTTCGAAGACACTCGAATTGGGCGCGCAGGCGGTTGACGAAACCATGGGTCGCCGGTCTTCCGCGATTGAGCAGGCTCTGTCTGACCATGTCACGACGCTTGAGTCGAAGATTACAAGCGCAAGCGAGTCCTTTACCGGCATGATCGGCGAACGCGTCGCCGCCGTTTCGGCTTCGTTTATGACGGGCGCCAACTTGCTTGAAACAAGCCTATCGCGGAACGTCGAGCATATTGAATCGAATCTTGCAGGCTATGCCACGCGGATCGATCAATCGATCGGAAGTCGTGTTGCTTCGCTCGAAGCAACTATTCGCGATGGCGCAACTACGCTCGACCGGAATCTTTCAAGCTATCTAGGTGAAATCACGGCTACGCTCGACCAAGGCGGTGCGCGGATTAACTCTACCCTTTCAGGCCAGATTGAAGCCTTTGAAAAGACCGTTATCGTCAAGGGTGGCGCGCTTAGTGAAACGCTTTATCGGCGCTTGTCGGACTTCCAGACGAATGTCCTGGATCGCAGCAGCGACATCAACGTCGCCATTACCGACAATCTTACAAAGCTTGAACATGTTCTCGAAACCAATGGCAGCGTATTGGCCGAACGGATTGAGAAAAATACATCACAATTCACGTCAACCATTGAGGCACGGCTCGGTGAAGTCGCCCACCTCTTCTCAACGGAAGGCAAAGCACTTTCTGACCGCTTGTCGGAACAAGCCAAGAATGCTGCTGGTATTATTGAGCATCAGCTTAGCGCCATTGAAGAAAACTCACGCTTGAAGAGCATTGCGGTTGCCGAAGGTATCGACGCAATGTTCGCCCGCGTTGACCAAGGTATCGCACAGCGCACGACCGCACTGGTGGATGCAATGGCCGATAGAGCGGCTGACATTGAAAACACGCTATCGATCAGCAATTCCGCCATTGGCGCAACCATTGAAGCAAAGACCGAGGATCTCGGTCGCGTCATGACGGAACGCGCCGAACGCGTTACGCAGACGCTTGCGGTTCGCGCAACGGAAATCAATGAAATCCTTGGCGAACGTGCACTGGAAATTGCAGGTACGCTTGACGGACAGATTCGTCACTTTGAAGATAATATCGTCTCGCGCCTCGAAACGATCGGCACGGTCATCGGCACCCAAAGCGATCATTTCGGCGAAACGCTTAAGGGGCAGACGGAAGCCATTTCCACGACACTCGATAGTGTCATTGACAAGCTTTCGACTGCGCTTGATACGCATGGCACTGGCCTCATCGATAACTTGCGCTCGCACTCAACAAATGTAACCCAAACGATTACCGAAGTTGGTCAAAAAGCGGCACGCTCATTGACCGATGCAACATCGCAAATCCAGTCGGAAACAATTGTAACCTTGCAAAAATTGGCAGATGCCAGCCAGATTGTTCAAACAGTCGTTGGCTCGGCCAATGAGGCGATCGTCAAACTGGAAGGTACGCTTGCCGATCGCATTGTCGGCCTCTCCCATGCGGGCTCGATCATCCGCGACGATGCCATGGAATCGACCAAGCTCCTTATGGAGCAGATCGAAGCCATGCGTTACGTCACGGGCGCAGGCGTTGGCGAAACACGCGCGCTCATCGATATGCTGGATGAGCGGACGCGCGCTGTATCTTCTGTCACACGCGAACATGTCGATATGCTTGAATCGGCAACGGGTATGCTCACCCAAGTCGAGCAACGCCTCGGTATTGATTTGGCAACCCGTCGTGAAAACATCGAAGCCCTCACCGCGGGTCTCAATTCGCGGATCAGTGACGTCCAAAATGTTGCGGATAGCTTCGCATCCAAAATGGCCGAGGCGCTCGAAGTCGTTGAAAATAGAACGACGGCGATTAATTCGTTGATGAACGACACATCGGCCAAGGCTGGCCAAGCCCTGCGCGATCAGTTTGCAGCCGTTCGCGTTGAAGCTGACAATGAAAAGGATCGCACGCTAGAAACTGTTCGCGGTGTAACAGCGGCGACAGTTGCCGAAATGGGCGATGTTCTTTCGAAACTAATCCAGAAGTTTGATGAGACGGCGAAAGACGTAAAAGCGACGACGGTTCAAATCGCACGCGAAATTGAAAATACGCGCGATGAAATTGCGAATAGCCTCGTAAATCTACCGCGTGAAGCTCAAGAGCAAGGTGCAAGCTTACGTCGTGCGATTGGCGATCAATCCCGCGCCTTGAGTGAGTTGTCGAACATCTTGGTCTCGGCTGGACGAGCAACCGACGTGGCCAAGCCAATACCGGCTTCCGCTGTTGCAGCCCCCGCTCCGACACCCGTATCGGCACCTGTTATAATGCCAGCGCCTGCACCTGTCGCACCGCGGCAAGAAGCTGTTTATGTCGCGCCAGTTCAGCCGGCCACGATCGCGTCCGTTGAACCAGTCGTACCGGAAGCCAAGACACCTTCCCTGCCCGTGCGCGACATTCCGCAACCAGCTCCTGCAGCAACAGAAATTAACCTTCGTCAAGATACGAAACCAACACCGTCCGTTGATAAAAACCAACGCGCCGGATGGCTTTCCGATCTATTAGATCGGGCATCGCGCGATGAGGGTAAGGTGAGCGAAGAGGTGGAACCCGCAAAGCCCTCCATCGCGCCAAAAGCACAGGCTGTGATCGAAGAGCCAAAGGTCGAAGCGCCGAAAGAGCCTATCTCTGCGCTTTTGAGCGACATTTCAAATCTTGTTGATGCAAACTCCGTAGCTCGTCTTTGGAGCAGCTATCTCAAGGGTGAGCCGACCGCCTTCTCTCGGTCCATCTATACGCTTGAGGGCCAACGCCGCTTTGAGGAATTGACGAACCTTCATGCCCAGGATGAGCGTTTCCGCGCGAGCCTTGAGGCCTATGCCAATAAGTTTGAAACGGTTCTGCGTGACCTGACTGCGTCAGACCAAGATGGTGCCATTACGCGTTCCATCTTGGCCTCCCCAGAAGGTCGTGTTTATACGGTCTTGGCCCATATCAGCCGCCGCCTCGGCTAAGCTGCTTAAATAAAGATAGCCTAGACCTTCGGGTCTGGGTTTTCCGTGTGGCCGTCGACGGCAATAGCTTGTCCTGAAACATAGCGGCCACCCTCGCCCGCAAGGAACCGAGCCATGGCGGCCACATCGCCGGCTTCGACGAAGGTGCGCATAGATGTACCCGACGCATAGCCCTCATAAATCGCATCACGGGTTGTGCCTTTTAAGGCGGCTTCTTTCTCAAGCACACGTTCCATCCGTGGCCCTTCAACGGAGCCTGGGCAAATGGCATTGGCGCGAATACCGAAGGGTCCAAGCTCCATCGCAACTGTTTTCATCAACCCGATAATCCCCCATTTGGCCGCTGAGTAAGGCGAGCGATTGGGGTAGCCATAAAGGCCAGCGGTCGATGATGTAAAAATCATGCAGCCGCTTCTTTGCGCTTTCATGAGCGGAGCCGTGAATTTAGCAGCCAGAAACGCGCCCTCTAAGTTTACCGCCACGCATTGGCGCCAACCGTCAAGCGGCATATCCTCAATCAAAGCGGTCGGCCCGGCAATGCCCGCATTGGCACATAAAACATCGAGCCCACCCCAATCGCTTTTAATGTCTTTAAACAGTGCCGCCATTTCGGGCTCAGAAGACGCGTCGATCTGACTTGAGCGCCACGATGGATCGACCGCTTTGAGCGCACTGGCATCAATATCCGTGACCCAAATATTGGCACCCTCTGCGGCAAAGGCTTTAGCCATTGCCAGCCCAATGCCAGATGCTCCAGCCGTTATAAGCACACGCTTTTTAACTTCACCGACCATATCAATCCTCCCCGTTAAGCTTACGATCTCATGATCCAAGCCATTTGCCTACCCTCGTTAAATTAACCTTTTCGAAAGGATTTGCTTGTTCTCAACGCCGTAAGTGTTTAACCCTTTGTTAAGAATTGAAGGGAACCATTTTGCATTTACTCGCAAAGCTTGTTCTGTGCAGTGCCTTAATCACCGGGCCGGCTCTTGCGAGCTCCCAGGTGAAAGAAACGCACGTCTCCCTTCCAAAGCCGACAACCATGGCGCTTGCGATATCGGAAGCGAAGGCTCCTTGGGGATGGACGGATTTTTGTATGCGTCATTCGGAAGAATGCAACGTGCCGGATTCCCCGATCGTCTCGATTTCACTGACCACGGAACGGTGGAAGCTCATTCAAGACATTAATACTGGCGTCAACGCCTCGATCCATGAAGCTTCTGATCAAGACGTTTATAGCGTCCCTGAGCGTTGGGAATATCCGACGTCAGGTGCAGGCGATTGCGAAGATTTTGCACTTGAAAAACGTAAGCAGCTCATCAATGCAGGACTGCCTCGTCAAGCCTTGTTGATGACGGTCGTCACCGACGAGAATGGCTTTGGCCATGCGATTTTGACGGTTCGAACGAGCAATGGTGATTTCGAGCTTGATAATCGGACGGACCGTGTTCTGGCATGGGAAGCGACGGGCTATGGCTTCGTCAAGCAACAGGCCCAAGACAACCCAAATCATTGGGTAAGGCTTGGTGGACCAACCGCTCCGCTCATGACGGCTACGGCACAAAAATAAGCTAAGCTTACGCGAGCCCGCGGCTACTATCCGATTTTCTGAAGGCCTTTAGCAAAACGACGCCAATTGACGACGTAATTTTGTGCCGACTCTTTTAGCCGCGCTGCTGCCGTTTCATCCAATGTGCGAATGGCCTTTGCTGGCGATCCGACGATCAGGGAATAATCCGGAAATTCCTTGCCTTCCGTCACCAATGCATTGGCGCCAACGAGGCAATAGCGCCCTATTTTGGCGCCGTTTAAAATCGTGGCACCCATGCCAATGAGAGATCCCTCACCAATGGTGCAACCGTGCAAAATTGCGTGATGCCCGATGGTGCAATCAGGTCCAACCGATAAAGGAAATCCCATATCGGTATGAAGCATCGCGCCTTCTTGAATATTGCTCCGGTCGCCGATGGAGATCGTTTCATTATCACCGCGCAAGACGGCGCCGAACCAGATGCCAACCTCGTCACCGAGTTTGCACTTGCCGATAACATGGGAATCGGGCGCGATAAAATATCGGTCCGGTGCCGGCAATTCGGGGCTTACGCCATCAAGCTGATAGATTGCCATTAGCGTGAAGCCCCGGAATAGAAATTAATCGATATCTTCGAGATCAATATCGAGGATCGACATTGTGAAAGCAAAGGAGCGGTCACCATCTTCGATATCAAGCGAAATAATGCCGATGAATTCGTCACCGATCATTACTTCTGCCGAATCCGTCTTCTTAGGACGAGCAACGACCTTGATATTGGCATTGCCAAACAGGCGGCGAAAATAGGTTTGTAGTTTTAGGAGTTCGGCCTTGTCCATCGAGATCCTGCCATGGTTGCGCTGCCCCGATCATGGGGTGGCAACCCGATGCCATGCCATGGGCGCGACTGCAACCTTTTTGAGATGCAATTTACAGATTGGCTTTGTCTGCGAGGATTTGGTCCATGGTCCGCGCGGGCTCCGCACAGCCTGATTCACCAACAATTTTGGCAGGCACACCGGCAACTGTCACGTTTCGCGGAACATCTTTAAGAACAACCGATCCCGCGGCAATACGGGCGCATTGACCGATTTCGATATTGCCAAGAATCTTAGCTCCGGCACCAATCAAGACGCCTTGGCGAATCTTGGGGTGACGATCGCCTGTGGCCTTCCCTGTTCCGCCCAAGGTTACGCCTTGCAGGATCGACACATTGTCCTCGACAACCGCCGTCTGCCCCACCACCAATCCCGTGGCGTGATCGAGAAACACACCGAGACCGATCTGCGCTTCCGGATTGATATCCGTCTGGAAAATTTCAGACGAGCGGCTTTGAAGATAAAGCGCTATATCGCGACGACCCATCCGATTGAGCGCAAAGGCCATGCGATGGGTCTGCAATGCATGGAAGCCCTTGAAATATAACAATGGCTCAATCATCCGCGTGCAGGCCGGATCACGATCTGCAACTGCAATCAAATCAGCTCGGAAACCCTGACCAATGGCTAAATCTGAAGCGGCAAGCGATGAAAAGATCTCGTAGATCCGGTCGCGTGGCAAATCGGCATGGTCGAGACGCGCAGCAAGACGGGCGATAACGGCGGTATCAAAAGAGGGCTGATCGATTACATTTTGCCGCACGAAGGAACCAAGATCACCATCGGACGCCAAAATATCGGCAGCCTCACTGCGAATTTGGATCCAAAGCGGATCAATCGATGCTTCAACTTCCACGCCTGCCAATGGCAATTTCGCAGTCATGCCCATTTTAGGTCCCCCGAGCTGAAAACGACCAGCTTTATCGCGCCTAATAGCTAGGAAGCCATGCGCAGTTTGGCAAGCGGACATCCTGAAATTTTCGATCTTTCTTTGCAATCGCGCAAATTCGACACTCAGGCTCTTTGGCTTAAAAAACCCATGACGGCGTCTTTATGGGTACGGTCCCCAACGGCGAGATTATGGTCCCGCCCATCAATATCAAACGCAATCGCGCCGGGAATGAGAGCCGCCAAAGCGTGCGGATTGCCTGCAATCTCATCTTTCGTGCCGACAGCAATGTGTACCGGGACTGTGATCCCTTGTACTTCTGCACGCGTCACGCCCTGCCGTGATCCCCGCATACACGCGGCCAGTGCGCGTCGATCGCTTCCCGTCCGATCAGCAAAGGCGCGAAACATCCGCGGTACCGGACCTTCAACATCGTCCAACGACAGAGCTTCAAGCGCCTCGGCAATGCCGGGCGGAAGTCCGTTGCCTTCCACAAGATGGATGCCGAGTCCGCCTAAAAGCGCCGACCGAACGCGCTCCGGATAATGGCAGGCCAAAACGGCCGTGATCCGTGCACCCATGGAATACCCCATAATATCGGCTTGTTGGATGCCTAGATGATCCATCAAAGCGATGACGTCCTTCGCCATGATGACGGGTGTGTAGGCCTCGGG
>JAPJMW010000058.1 GCA_026461505.1 Beijerinckiaceae bacterium | reverse complement strand
CCATAGCCCTTTTCCATCAGACGCCAGCATATCGATGGCTTCATTCGGCGTTTCATCAATCACGGCAGAAGTCAGCACAATCACGCGCGGGCCTTTATCATGCAGCATCTGCAAGGCGCGCTTCGTGCCATCGAGCGTTGCGCATGTCACGCCGGTCAGCGCTTCGAGCTCGAACAAATTAGGCGTCACGATATCGGCTTTCGGCACCACATGATCGCGCATAAAATCCGGCATCTCGGGCCGCACGAAAAAGCCTTTGCCCACATCGCCAAGCACGGGATCACACACATAAAGCCCATCGGTACTCACGGCTTTAACGCGTTGAACCGCGTCTAGAATGGCCTCGCCAATCGCAGCCGACCCCATATAGCCAGAGAGCACCGCTTCGCACGAGGCAAAATCATCGCGCACGGAGATGCCATCAATCACATCACGAATATGGCTTGCTTCAAACACCTGCCCCTTGGGCGGGCCATAACCCGTATGCGCCGCAAATTGCACCGTATGCAACGCCCAAACCTCATGTCCCAGCCTCTGCAACGGAAAAACCGCCGCATCATTGCCGACATGGCCGTATGCCACATGGGATTGGATCGAGAGAATAGGCATTATGCAAACCTGATTACGTATTCCTCATAGGCATAATAAAAAAGCCCCGCTTTCGCGAGGCTTTTTATGATCACTGATCAAGAACAATCAGTTCTTCGCCTTGTCGACGAGCTTGTTCTTCGCAATCCATGGCATCATGGCGCGGAGCTTGCCGCCCACTTCTTCGATCTGGTGCGCATTATGGCGGGCGCGAACGGCCTTGAACGAGGTCTGGTTGACCTTGTTTTCGAGCATCCAGTCGCGCGTGAATTTGCCGGTCTGAATATCGTCCAGAACGCGCTTCATCTCGGCCTTAGTCTCGGACGTGATGATGCGTGGGCCGGTGACATATTCGCCATATTCAGCCGTGTTCGAGATCGAGTAGTTCATGTTGGCGATACCGCCTTCATAAATCAGGTCGACGATCAGCTTCACTTCATGCAAGCATTCGAAATACGCCATTTCAGGGGCATAGCCTGCTTCAACAAGCGTTTCAAAACCAGCGCGGATCAGTTCAACCAAACCGCCGCAGAGAACAACCTGCTCGCCGAACAAATCGGTTTCGCACTCTTCCTTGAACGTCGTCTCGATGATGCCTGCACGACCACCGCCATTGGCGGAGGCATAGGAAAGGCCGAGATCATGCGCGTTGCCCGTTGCGTCCTGATGAATAGCAATCAAAGTCGGCACGCCGCCGCCCTTCTGGTATTCCGAACGCACGGTGTGGCCCGGACCCTTTGGCGCAACCATGAGAACGTCGAGATCCTTGCGAGGCTCGATGAGGTTGAAATGCACATTGAGACCGTGAGCGAACAGAAGGGCCGCACCCTGCTTCATATTGCCATGCAACTCGTCACGGTAAATATCGGCCTGCAATTCGTCTGGCGTGAGCATCATGACGACGTCAGCCCATTTAGCCGCTTCCACCACCGTCATGACCTTGAGGCCTTCGCCTTCGGCCTTCTTGGCCGTTGGCGAACCGGCGCGCAGCGCTACGGCGATGTTCTTGCAGCCTGAGTCACGCAAATTGAGCGCATGGGCATGGCCTTGGGAGCCGTAGCCGACAATGGCGACGTTCTTGCCCTTGATAAGATTAATGTCGGCATCACGATCATAATAGACACGCATATCGGAGAAGCTCCCTTTGGGTGGTTTATATCAGTCAGGATGTGCGCTTAAGGGCGCAAAGCGAAATGGTCAAGAGAAACGCTGATATGCAGCTACTATTCAAAGACAAAAGGTACGGTCGAGGCGAGCAATAATAGGCCCATAATGACGTTAAAAGCCCGCAAACGCCACGGAATAGACAGAAATCCACGTAAGGCAACACCAAATCCGGCCCAAATTGCAATAAAAGGCATGCCAATCAGCCCAAAAACGGCCGCCACGAGCAAGACGCTCAGAAAATAGACTTGCGCTGACGTATAAAGTGCTGTTGCCGTGAGTGCCATCACCCAAGCCTTCGGGTTAACCCATTGAAACAGGCAAGCAGACATAAAACCCATAGGCTGTGCCCCTGCCTGCCCCGTACCCAGCGAACCACTGGTCCCGAGCTTCCAGGCAAGCCACACGGTATAGGCCAAGGCGGCATACCTTAGACCTGTCATAACGCCGGGCACGATATCGAGCACAGCTCCAAGGCCAAGACCAACGATCGCTACCATTGCTGTAAAGCCAATGGCGATGCCAAGCATATGCGGCACGGTACGGCGAATGCCGAAATTAACGCCGGAAGCCAGCAACATCAGATTATTCGGACCCGGCGTAACAGAAGCCACAATCGAGTAAAGGCTCAACGCCAAAAAGGTTTCAAAAGTCACAGCGCCTCAGCGCCCCGGCTCATGGCAGCAATGCCGGTCCGCGACACTTCTGCAATTCCCAATTCAGCCATCACCCGAACAAAGCGTTCAATATCCTCGGAAGCGCCCGTTAGCTCGAACACAAACGAGTTCAAGGTGGCGTCCAAAGTCCGTGCGCCAAAAGCCGCGGCGATCCGCAAGGCCTCGCTGCGCTGTTCACCCCGTCCAGTTACCTTCACAAGCGCCAATTCACGTTCAATCGCGTCGCCTTGCACGGTCAGATCGATCACGCGATGCACGGGGATCAGGCGATCAAGCTGATGCTTGATTTGCTCGATCACCATGGCCGTTCCCGTCGTCACAATGGTCAGACGCGAGACATGCTTTTCATGCTCGGTCTCCGACACGGTGAGGCTTTCAATATTATAGCCACGGCCGGAAAAAAGGCCCGCCACGCGGGCCAGAACACCCGGTTCGTTATCGACCAAAATCGACAGAGTATGGCGAGCGGGAATGCTGGAAGCCGGAGCATCGGAATAGTGAGACTGCGTCATGGAACTTAAACTTTCAGATAAAGCGTAAAACTTATAAAATCAGGCGAAGAATGGGCCGATGCTCGGCTCATCCACTTCGTCATGAGCAACAATCCATTGCTCAGCCATCGCATCCGTGTGCCACGCCATAAAGGCCGGAGAGGCCAAAACAGCGTCCATATATGCGCGTATGACTGGATCAACTTTAATCGAATAGGTATGCAGTCGGGTCACAACTGGCGCAAACATCGCGTCAGCCGCGGTGAAAGCACCGAATAGAAACGGTCCCTGCCCAGAAGGCTGACCAAATTCGGTCAAAGCCTTGGACCAAAGATGCGTAATCCGCGTCACATCTTTTGCAACCAATTCACCACGGTCCATTGATGCGTAGCGCTTGCGAATATTCATCGGGCAAGCGCCCCGAAGCCCACGGAAACCCGCATGCATTTCATTTGAAATGACACGCGCAAACGTGCGAGCCTTCAGATCCTTCGGCCAAACCGCTTTATCGGGAAAGCGCTCCGCCAAATAATCCATAATGGCAATCGACTCCCAAACGGTGATGTCACCATCGACCAAAATCGGAACCGTGGAGCCCGCATGATAAGCATTCACGCGCGGCCGAAATTCCGGCGTGTCGAGCGGGATCAAATCCTCCTCAAACGGAATGCCGAGTGCCTTCATCAAAATCCAAGGCCTAAGCGACCAAGAGGAATAGGCTTTATTTCCAATAGCGAGTTTCATAGTTCAATCTCACATCATATTAAACGAGCGCCTTGCCCTTTTGATCAATGATATTGCCAATCTCGACACCAGCATCATCCGAGAGATCGTTCAAGATCATCTCGTTATGCGCCTTGCCCGATGGGATCATGGGGAAGCAATTTTCCATCTTCTCGACCAAGCAATCGAAAATAACCGGACCCGGGAAATCAATCATCTCGCGGATCGCATCATCAAGCTTGGCGGGATCGGAACAACGAATACCTTTACCGCCGTAAGCTTCAGCGAGCTTCACAAAATCAGGCAGCGACTCCGAGTAGCTCTCCGAATAACGCGAACCATGCAGCAATTCCTGCCACTGGCGCACCATGCCCATATATTCATTGTTCAAGATGAAAATCTTCACCGGCAAACGATACTGAACCGCCGTCGACATTTCCTGCATGTTCATCAAGATTGAGGCTTCACCCGCAATATCAATGACGAGCGAGTCACGATGCGCCATCTGCGTACCAATCGCTGCTGGCAAGCCATAACCCATCGTGCCCAATCCACCTGACGTCATCCAACGGTTGGGGCTTTCAAAGCGGAAATACTGCGCCGCCCACATCTGATGCTGCCCCACTTCGGTCGTGATATAGGGGTCTTTATCTTTCGTTAGCTCATACAAACGCTCAATCGCATATTGCGGCTTGATCGTGGTCTTGGAGGCGCGATAGGCTAGGCAATCTTTCGCCTTCCACGTTTCAATTTCCTTCAACCAAGGCGCGATCTCTTTCACGTTTGGCTTTTTGCTCAAGGCTTTCCATTCCGTGAGCATGTCTTTCAACACGCTCGCGCAATCGCCAACAATTCCGATATCGACACGCACGTTCTTATTGATCGAAGATGGGTCAATATCGACATGGATCTTTTTCGAATTCGGCGAGAAGGCATTCAAACGACCGGTGATACGGTCATCAAAACGCGCGCCAATGCAGATCATGACATCGCAATCATGCATCGCCATATTGGCCTCGTAGGTGCCATGCATACCGAGCATGCCAAGCCATTGCGGATCGGCCGCCGGATAAGCGCCCAACCCCATCAGTGTCGAAGTAATCGGATAACCCGTGAGATGAACCAACTCACGCAACAAGGCCGATGCCTCGTCGCCCGAATTGATCACGCCGCCACCGGAATAAAACACAGGCTTTTTGGCGTTTGCCATCAGTTCAACAGCAGCGCGGATTTTTGAGATGTCGCCGTCCATTTGCGGACGATAGGTCTTGTGCTGATTGCTCTGCGGCTTTTCATATTGGCCCATCGCGAACTGCACATCCTTTGGAATATCCACCACCACGGGGCCCGGACGGCCATTGGCGGCGACATAGAAGGCTTCGTGCAAAATGCGAGGCAAATCCTCGATCGAACGCACAAGATAATTATGCTTCGTGCAATGGCGGGTAATGCCAACCGTATCGCATTCTTGAAACGCGTCCGAGCCAATAAGATGGGTTGGCACCTGTCCGGTGATGCAGACGAGCGGAATGGAATCCAAAAGCGCGTCGGTCAGACCCGTAATGGCGTTAGTCGCACCTGGACCGGAGGTAACCAACACGCAACCGACTTTACCGGAAGAACGCGCATAGCCTTCAGCCGCATGCACCGCGCCCTGCTCGTGACGGACAAGAATATGCTTAACCTTGTCCTGATGGAACATGGCGTCATAAATCGGCAAAACCGCGCCGCCGGGATAGCCGAAAATATGCTCCACGCCTTGGTCCTGCATGGCCTTGATCACCATTTCCGCGCCGCTCATTGTCTCTGACATCATCTCTCTCCGGGCCGTCTTTTTAAGGTCTGAATGTTTAGGCAATAAAAAAGCCCCTTTCCGGGGCTTCGTGTCAGCGTCAGTCTCGGGAAACCGAACTTAATGTCCGGCCCGCTCCTGACGCCCCGTTACTACGACAAGCTTCATGCGCATGATGCGCTCCTCAATTAGAAATTCGGGTGAAACGCTAGTGCGGATGCGCCAAGACGTCAAGGGGAAAACTCAATTGATTGCATCACCCGCCCCTCCGCCTCCTCCACCCGCACCCACGCAAACTCCGGCGCCTGGTGCCGAAACCACGTATGCTGCCGCTTGGCATAGCGTCGCGTATCCGCCTTCCCGATCGCCACCGCCTCCTCAACCGAAATCTCGTTCCGCAACGCGCGGATCAGCCCCGGTACGCCATGCGCGCGCATGGCGGGGAGTGCGGGGTCGAGGCCGCGGAGCATCAAGGCTTCCACCTCCTCGCCCGCGCCGTTCTCCATCATCGCATCAAACCGCGCATCAATCTTCTGCCGCAGCGCGTCGCGGTCTGGTTCCAAAAACACGGCCACGCATTCCGCAATGTCTAAAACAGCACCGCTTCGCGTGTCATGAAACGCCGATAAGGGCTGACCCGTTGCGGTAAACACTTCCAACGCCCGAAGATTGCGCTGCGGATCGCTCGGCCTCAACCGCGCGGCGGTTGTAGGGTCAACCGCCTCAAGCCGCGCGTGGATCTCTTCTGCTGTCTTATCCTCGGCCCACGCGCGCAATTCCACCCGCACCGCATCCGGAACTTGAGGAATATCGGAAAGCCCCTCCGTCAGCGCCCGAAAATAGAGCCCCGTCCCTCCCACCAGAATAGGCAACCGTCCTTCGGCCTCAATCGTCATAATCTCGCGGCCCATATCGGCCAGCCACCGCGCGACGGAATAATTCTCGGCCGCATCGACATGGCCAAAGAGCCGATGCGGCACCTCGGCCTCCTCATCTAGACTGGGTCTAGCCGTAATGATCCGCAGGTCGCGATAGACCTGCATCGAGTCGGCATTCACAACGACACCGTTGAGTTTTTGCGCCAAGCGAATGGCCAGCGCGGATTTTCCACTCGCCGTTGGCCCCGCGATCAGGATCGCCCGTCGACCTGCCGTCTTCTTCATGATAACTCTGTTTCCATGACCGATTTCGTTGCCACGCTCGTCTCGAATCCCGATAAACCCGCTTTGTCGGATGCGCTGCTTTCGAAGCTTGCGCAAGCCCTTCCTGAAAGCGCGAAACTTATCCGGCTTGATCGGCAGATTGCAATCGATGTCGCTTTTTCGGCCCGTTCGCAAACCGAACTTGATGAAATATCGGCCAAAATCCGTAAATCGCTCTCAAGCGAGCCTGTCGATATTATTATTCAACCGACCCTGCATCGGCGTAAAAGCCTGTTCGTCGCCGATATGGATTCGACCATGATCGGTCAAGAATGCATTGATGAGCTAGCCGCCGAACTCCGCGTTAAGCAAAAGGTCGCCAAAATCACCGAGCGCGCCATGCGTGGCGAGTTGGAATTTGACTCGGCCCTGCGTGAGCGTGTCAGGCTCCTTGAAGGGCTTGATGCGATGGTCATTCCTAAAGTCATCTCCGAAAAGATTACGATTACACCGGGCGCCCGCACGCTCATTTCCACGTTGCGCAGCCAAGGCGTTTACACGGCCCTTGTATCAGGCGGCTTTACGCTCTTCACCAGTCGCATCGGTGCCACGATCGGTTTTGATGAAGACCGCGCCAATACGCTTATGCTCCACAATGGGAAACTCACAGGCGAAGTCGCCGAACCCATTCTCGGCCGCGAAGCCAAGCGCGCAACGCTCATAGAGCTACGCGAACAATTCGCCCTGCAGCCCGAAGAGACACTTGCGATTGGCGATGGCGCGAATGATCTCGACATGATCCAGGAAGCGGGCTTGGGCGTCGCCTTCCGCGCCAAGCCTGCGGTCGCGGCCGCTGCCGATGCGCGGATTGATCATGCCGATCTCACCGCCCTGCTCTATGCGCAAGGCTATTCACGCTCGACCTGGATGGAATAAAAATCAGTCGAGCGACAAAGCCACAAAACGCACATCACCTTGAGGATTGGCCACCAGAAGAAGTACGGATTTCTTACCATCCTTCTTCAACACATCGACACGCTTTAATACGGCATCGGGCGTTGCAACGGCCTCTTGTTGCACTTCAACGATCACATCGCCCGGCGA
The DNA here is from genome assembly GCA_026461505.1 of Beijerinckiaceae bacterium. Lineage (GTDB taxonomy): Bacteria > Pseudomonadota > Alphaproteobacteria > Rhizobiales > Beijerinckiaceae > CAIUPE01. The sequence continues at coordinate 6,450 of JAPJMW010000058.1, read as the reverse complement.
GAGGCGCTTTTCCGCCGCTGGGGAATTCGGATCAACCTTCGCAATAAGCACACCTTTCACGGTATCCTTAATGGAGAAGCGCTTTCGTGCCTCGTCGCTCAGCGTCACAAGGTCAAGCCCCAAAGCCTTCTTTAAGACGGGCTGCTCGGGCTGCGTCGTGTCTCCAGCTTTGGCTTGCTTTTCCGTTTCATCAAGCCGTCCAAGGGTTACACGTACGGTCTGCTCTTTGCCTTTGCGAACAATAGCGACGTCGACAGTCTTACCAACCGCCGTTTGTCCTACAAGGCGCGGCAAATCACGCGATTCTTTAATCGGCTTGCCATCAAAGGTAACGATCACATCACCAGGCTCAAGGCCTGCCACTTTCGACGGACCTTTTTCATCGACACCCGCGACCAAAGCACCACGCGCGGTGCCAAGGCCTAAAGTTTCGGCAATATTGTCATCAACCGATTGAATACGAACGCCAAGCCAACCCCGTCGCGTTTCACCAAATTGCCGAAGCTGTTCAATAACAGGGGCCGCAAGTGCTGAGGGAATAGCAAAACCAATACCGATCGAGCCACCGGTCGGCGAAAGAATGGCGGTATTGATGCCAATCACTTCACCTTCCATGTTGAACAATGGACCACCCGAATTGCCCTTATTGATCGCCGCATCGGTCTGCAAATATTGACCATAAGATTGGTCGGAAATATCGCGATTTTTTGCTGAAATAATACCGGCCGATACCGAGCCACCAAGGCCAAACGGGTTGCCAATCGCCATCACCCAATCACCGATTTTCTCGACGTCGGAATCACCAAACTTTACGGCAACAAGCGGCTTATCAGGCTTGACCCGCAATACGGCCAAATCGACTTTAGGGTCCTTGCCGATTATCTCGGCCTTTAACTTACGGCCGTCATTAAAGATCACCATAATTTCATCGGCATCGCTGATGACGTGATTATTCGTCACAACAATGCCCGAGGAATCAATTACGAAACCGGAGCCCAATGAACTTGATTTATGCTGCGGCGGCATCTTGCCACCATCTTCGCCCTTCGGATTCATGAATTCATCAAAGAATTCCTGAAACGGTGTTCCGGGCGGCAATTGCGGCATCGGCGTAGTACGCTGCTGCTCGGCAGGCACATTGGTGGAGGCGGAGATATTCACCACCGCATCCATGACTTGTTCGGCAAGTCCTGAAAGCGATTCAGGCCCCCGCGCGAAGGCGGGCGTAATAACACCTAGATTTAAAACCGATTGCGAGAAAAGAACGGCAACAAGGGTGGCAACTTTTATCAAGCGAAATACCGGCACTGCTTCGTCTCCTCTGAATGGCATTTTAAAAAGCATTATTCCTGAATTTGATCGCTATTCTTGGCAGAAAACGGATCTTTAAAATAGCGCAGAAACTCGGACTCGGGGCTCAATAAAAGCCGCGTCTCGCCAGGCTTCAGAGAAGTCTCGTAAGCAAGCAAGGACCGGTAGAACGCAAAGAATTCCGGGTCCTGACCATAGGCTTCCGCAAGAATACGGTTCTTTTGCGCGTCACCTTCACCGCGCACCTTTTCAGATGTCTTGGTGGCCTCGGCACGCAACACCACAACGTCACGATCGGCCTTCGCCTTAATCGTCTGCGAGAGCTGCGAGCCTTGTGCGCGAATATCCGCAGCTTCGCGCTGACGCTCCGTTTGCATGCGTTGGAAAACGGCTTGGCTATTTTGCTCCGGCAAATCCGCGCGTCGCAAGCGCACGTCAACAACTTGCAACCCAAGCCCCTGAGCCTGTGCATTCACATCGTCGCGAATTTTATGCATCAAGCCCGAGCGATCCGCACGCACCACGGTTGAAAGCGTTGCATCCGCCAAAATCGTGCGCACTGATGAATTCACAATAGACGTCAAACGAATATTCGCTCCCGCCACGCTGTTCACGCTTTGATAAAAACGCAACGGATCCGTAATGCGATACCGCGTAAACGCATCGACGACCAAACGCTTTTGATCCGATGCGATCACTTCTTGCTGCGGCAATTCCAAATCAAGAATTCGCTTATCAATCGTGATCACATTTTCGATAAACGGAAATTTGACATACAATCCCGGCTCGGTAATCGGCGCACGCGCAACGCTACCAAAACGGAACACCAGCGCCTGCTGCGTTTGTTGCACGACAAAGGTCGATGACAAAACCAAGAAGACGAGAACAAGGAAGGCGATGCCCGCCACAAACCGATTGGTCGAGTTCATTTCGCTGCTCCCGCGCCATTCTTCTTCTGCAAATCACCAAGCGGCAAATAAGGCACAACACCTTGTTGCGCAGCACCGTTTTGATCGATGATCGTCTTTTCGGCACCCGTTAAAACGCGTTCCATCGTTTCGAGATACATCCGCTCGCGAATAATCTCGGGCGCCTTTTTATACTCGGCATAAATCTGGCTAAAGCGGCTCGCCTGACCGGTTGCTTCCGCAATCACACGTTCGCGATAGGCTTCTGATTCTTGCTGGATACGGGCTGCTTCACCGCGCGCTTCCGGCACCACTTTAGAGGCATAGGTTTCAGCCTCGTTGCGCGCGCGGTCTTGGTCTTGTCGCGCGGCCTGCACGTCACGGAACGCATCAATGACTTGCGCAGGCGGATCAACCTTCTGCAATTGCACGAGACGGATCACGACACCCGCACCATAAGAGTCGAGCGTGTCCTGCATCAATTGGCGCACATCGGCTTCAACCGCACCACGCTCCGTCGTTAAAATCGCCTGAATATTGCGCTTGCCAATCACTTCGCGCATCGCGCTTTCAGCCACCGCTTTAATCGAGGTCTCAGGTTCTTGAATATTGAAGACGAAATCACCCGCCTTGGCAGGGTTTACCTGCCATTGCACCGCAAAATTGATATCGACAATATTCTCATCACCCGTCAGCATCAGGCTCTCTTCGGCCAAATCGCGCTGCGCATTGCGCGCACGCCCTTCGCCCGAACGAAACCCGATTTCCGTCGTGTTCACCGTCGTCACACTCGGACGGATCACCGAACCAATTGGATAAGGAAGGTTGTAATTCAAACCTGGCTGCGTCGATCCGACATAGCGACCAAACACGAGATTGAGGCCCACTTCGTCGGGCTTAACCGTGTAAAGGCCGCTCGCGAGCCACAGCACCACGGCGGCCATTCCGATCAAACCCATGCCGCGACCGCTAAAGGCCCCGCCTGGCATCATGGATTTCAGCTGGTCTTGGCTCCGGCGGATGATGTCCTCGAGATCCGGCGTCGGACCATTATTTTTGCCGCCACCCTGTGGCCCCTGACCCCAGGGATTTGGCTTTTTCGGACCCCATGGTCCACCGCCGCCTTGATTACTCCAGGTCATCCAATCCGTCCTTTTCTATTCGGCTTCCGGCAAATTTTGCCGACAACTCTTTCTCAGATGGGGTTTCCGTACCGTTTCGTCAACGGCCCCACCCCACTCTCGTTCACGCTTCAAGTCCGTTGATAGGTGATATAAGTGAAGGAATATTGATCATCCGGTCCGGCATCATGGGTTTCACGGAAGGTTTCATGAAAATTCATCTGTTCAAAGGCCGGAAAAAACGCATCCCCCTCCGGCCTTGCATGAACAAGCGTCAGCACAATCTTCTGCGCCTGCGGCAGAATTTGGGCATAAACATCGGCCCCGCCGGCCACGGCAATCTCGGAGGCGCCCATTTCGACGCCGAGCCGATTGGCAAGTTCAATTGCCTCATCAATAGATCGAACCGCATGAACGCCGGTCGCCGAAAAATCCGGGTCACGTGTCAAAACAATGTTTTCCCGCGCCGGAAGCGGTCGCCCAATCGATAAAAAGGTCTTCCGCCCCATAATCACAGGGCGCCCGATCGTATTGGCCTTAAAATACTTCAAATCGGATTTAATCCGCCAGATCAGGCCATTATCGCGACCAATTACGCGGTTTTCGGCCATCGCAACAACGAGGGAGAGAGGAAGGCTCATTCCGCCGCCGCCAAACGCACCAGCGCATCGCCCGATACACGGCATCCAGTCCAGCCATCCATCATCTCGGCACCCATGGCTTTATAAAAGGCAATCGAAGGCTCATTCCAATCCAGCACCGACCATTCAAACCGCGCGAGGCCTTCCTCGACGCAACGCTGGGCGAGATGCTTGAGCAACGCCTTGCCCAATCCCCAGCCGCGATAATCGGGATTAACAAAGATATCTTCTAAAAACAGGCCGTGCTTCCCGCGAAACGTCGAAAAATTGTAAAACCAGAGCGCAAACCCCGCATCCTCGCCGTTCCACGATACAATTTCACAAAAAGCGCGGGGATTTTCGCCAAAAAGCGCATCGCCAATCATAGTTTCGGTTGCATCAACTTGATCAAGCAGCTTTTCGTAAACGGCCAAATCACGGATGAGCCCATAGACAAGGGCGCGGTCTTTTGTCTCAGCACGGCGAATACGGATCATGTAACTTCCTTAAACCGCAACAGCGGCCTTAATGGCGGGATGCGGATCATAACCTTCGATCACAATATCATCGAAGGTGAAATCAAAGAGCGATTGAACCTTGGGGTTCAATGTTAAAACGGGCAAAGGCCGAGGCTCGCGCGACAATAGAAGTTCCGTCTGCTCGAGATGGTTTGAATAAATATGCGCATCGCCAAACGTGTGCACGAAATCACCCACCTGCAATCCCGTCACCTGCGCCATCATATGGGTGAGCAGCGCATAACTCGCGATATTGAACGGAACGCCTAAGAAAATATCCGCCGAGCGCTGATAAAGCTGGCATGAAAGCCGCCCCTCGGCGACATAAAATTGAAACAGGCAATGGCAGGGCGGCAGCGCCATTTTGTCCAAATCTGCCGGATTCCAAGCCGAAACCACCAAACGCCGCGAGTCGGGGTTACGCTGGATCTCGTTGATCACCCACTGGATCTGGTCGACGGTTCCACCATCCGGCGTAGCCCAGGAGCGCCATTGTTTGCCGTAAACGGGGCCAAGCTCGCCGCCTTCATCCGCCCATTCGTCCCAAATGGTCACGGCATTTTTGCGTAAATAGTCGATATTCGTCTCGCCCGCGATAAACCACAGCAATTCATGGATAATCGACCGCAAATGCAGCTTTTTCGTCGTTACCAACGGAAAGCCCTTGGACAGATCAAACCGCATCTGATGGCCAAACACCGAGCGCGTACCTGTCCCCGTCCGGTCTGTCTTAACGACACCGTCCGTCAATACCCGCTTCAGTAGATCGTGATAGGCCTGCATGTCCCGAATCCTTCTTAAGCCCGGACCTTACCCTGTTAAGAGCTGAAACGGGACCTGGAATTCATAAAACACACCCTATTTGTCCCCAATGGATTAGCCCCTTCCGTTTAGCGCTTGAAACGCCTATATTCAGATTGCCGTCGCAAGGCGGCTATGAGGATAAACGAGCATCGGAATAAACCTTTCGGACCCGGGGGCGGTACCCGGCGCCTCCACCTAAGCGCATGGCATGGTTCGTTACCATGGTAAGCTATGCGCTTAGGCGGGGGCGAAATAGGATCGACGAGGGCGTAAAGGGTGATCTTTCTTCCGGTATGGTTCCGCCGTTATCGGGCTTTTCTATAGTTGCCAATGACAACTATGCTCCGGTGGCTCTCGCTGCGTAATGCGGCGCTGGTACCGAAATCAAAGCCCTTGCGCCTAGCAGCGTAAGGCGGGGCCCGGAGGCGCCTGGCAACAGAAGCCTCCACTTTTTTGTGGTGTGGGACAGCGTGCGATGCCAGAAGATATGATCCGATACGACCTTCTGGTCCAAGAGGCGCTGCGCGGCGTTGTACGGCGCGTGCTCGTTGACGCGTCCCAACACGGCCTGCCCGGCGAACATCATTTCTTCATTTCCTTCCGCACCAAATCACCTGGTGTGCAGATTTCGACGCGACTGCTCGAGCGGCATCCGGAAGAAATGACCATCGTCCTGCAACACCAATTCTGGGACCTCACCGTCACGGATAGCGGGCTTGAAGTAGGCCTCTCCTTTGGCGGCATTCCCGAAAAGCTAATCGTGCCCTTCGATGCCATGTCGGGATTTTGGGACCCTTCGGTGGATTTCGGCCTCAAATTTGAATTGGCCGGTGTTGAATCCGCCGATAACGATACGCCGGAAGATCTCCATGCCGATGTTGAGGATCCGCAGCTCCTCGAGCGGATTCTCGAGGCAAGCGAAACACCCCGTAAGGATGGCGAAGGCGGCGCCGAGATTGTAAGCCTCAGCGCCTTCCGCAAAAAGCCGTAACACAAAGCATTTATGGCTGAGATTATCCCCTTCAACCGCGCCAAAAAATCCCTTCAGAAAAAGAAGGACGAGCAGAAGGCAGCTGAGCACCGCGCTGCCTTTGGGCGAACCAAAGCCGAAAAACTGGCCGAAAAAACCCGCAAAGACCAGATCGCCCGCATTGTCGACGGTGCGCGT
>JAPJMW010000057.1 GCA_026461505.1 Beijerinckiaceae bacterium | reverse complement strand
GAAAGCGTTTGCAGGAACGCCTCGATCACCCGGACAAGCGTTGGAAGTTTCAAGCCGCCGATTTGGATGATCGAAGGGACTGGAAAGAATATATCCATGCTTACGAAATAATGCTGGAACGATGCTCGCCATCCTACGCACCGTGGCATGTTATTCCATCAGAACATAAATGGGCACGCAATGCGGCCATTGCCGGAATCGTTTGTGAAACACTGCGTCAGATGAATCCCCAATATCCGCAGCCCGATTGGAAACCTGGCGATTTTGTCATCGACTGACATCACACAGTAACAATAATTATCGATAATCCAACAATAAGCTTGCACTTTGCCGCAAAACAGAAACGATAGGCTAGTGATATAATGGGGAGTATGAGTATGGTTCGGTATACGACTTTTGCGCTGGTAACCCTTGCAGCGATCGCCTGTTTATTGACCTACACGTTTCACCCTCTGTTTGCGATAGGCTTTTGGCTTTTTGGATCCTTGTCGGCGGTCGGCGTTTATAATGTCGTGCAGACGAAGCATAGTATTTTGAGAAATTATCCGGTTATCGGGCTTGTGAGATTTTTCCTTGAAAGCACGCGCAAAGAAATGCGCCAATATTTCATTGAAAGCGACACGGATGGGACGCCCTTTAGCCGCAACAAAAGATCCATCGTTTACCAACGCGCTAAAGTTCAACTCGATAAGCGTCCCTTTGGTACGATCTTAGATGTCTATCAACCCGGCTTTGAATGGCTTGCCCATTCGCTGTCGCCGAAACATCCTGACCCTGATACGTTCCGCGTAACAATCGGTGGTCCGGATTGTAAGCAGCCTTATGCGGCATCCGTCTTCAATATATCCGCAATGAGCTTTGGTGCGTTGAGTGCCAATGCGATTAAGGCACTCAATAAGGGTGCTAAAATTGGTGGCTTTGCGCATGATACGGGCGAAGGAAGTATCTCCGTTCATCACCGCGAATTTGGTGGCGATTTGATTTGGGAATTGGGCTCGGGCTATTTCGGCTGCCGCAATCCGGATGGTAGTTTTTCTGCTGAGAAATTTGCGGCCCAAGCCAAAGATCCGCAGATCAAAATGATTGAAATCAAATTGAGCCAAGGCGCAAAGCCGGGCCATGGCGGCGTCTTACCCGGTGCGAAAGTAACCGCCGAAATTGCCGAAGCACGCGGCGTTCAAATCGGTGAAGATTGTGTTTCACCTGCTTCACATCCAGCCTTTTCAAACCCAATTGGATTGATGAATTTCATCACCCAATTGCGCGAGCTTTCGCATGGCAAACCAGTAGGTTTCAAACTGTGTATCGGTGATAAAAATGAATTCCTAAGCATCACCAAAGCGATGATTGAAACAGGCGTAACGCCTGATTTTATTGTGGTTGATGGTGCTGAAGGTGGAACAGGTGCTGCCCCTCTCGAATTTACCGATCATATCGGTATGCCCTTGCGCGATGGATTGAGTTTTGTTCATTCAACTCTCATCGGTTTAGGACTACGTGATAAAATTAAAATAGGTGCTGCAGGCAAGGTCACGTCCGCTTTTGATATGGTACGCGTCATGGCGCTTGGAGCTGATTGGTGCAATGCTGCACGCGGCTTCATGTTTGCGATTGGCTGCATCCAATCGCAAAGCTGTCATACCGATCAATGCCCTGTTGGTGTTGCAACGCAAGACAAGCTTAGACAACGCGCCTTGATCGTACCCGACAAAGCGGAGCGTGTTGCCAATTTCCACAAAAATACCTTGCACGCGCTGGCCGAAGTGATTGGTGCATCAGGCCTCATGCATCCTTCGGAAATTCGTGCATCGCAATTGCATCGCCGGATTAGCCCAACGCAAACTATGAATTTTGCTGAGCTTTATCCCGTCATGAACGAGGGCGAGTTGTTATCCGGTGATAGCGATCCCGCTCTGCAAAAGCAGTGGAAATTGGTATCTGCTGAACATTTCGGTTGAGGGATTTAAGCCTTTTTACGCCACACCAGGATGCTGCTTGTGACATAATTAAACACGGCGCCGGTAAGAGCACCCGCAAGGCCAGCAACCCACCACTCCTGCCCCTCTGAGAAAATCAGACGGGCCAAGCCGACATTGGCAACAACGCCAATGCTACAACTTGCAGCAAACAACAAAAAGCCCGGCACCAAAGCCCAGCCCGTAATGCGGCGGTCGCGATAGGTAAGGCCATTGTTCAGAAGGAAATTACTCATCATCGCGATGAAGGTTGCTGCTGTTTGCGAAACATCAAAACCGTAGCTTGGAAAACTCGCTAGCATGAATTTGAGCGACAGTAGATGCACGACGACACCCGAGGCGCCAACGAGACCGAATAGGAAAAAGCGCACGGGTACCAAGCGGCCCGTGAGATGGTGAAGCAAGAATCCTAAATAGTCGAAAGCCACCCGCGCATCGAGCTTGCTTTCGCCGTGTTGTCTTTCGCGGAATACGTAAGGTGTTTCGCGAATGCTAAGCGGTTTATCGGCGGTGGCCAATATATCCGCCAAAATTTTAAAGCCTTCGGTCGCAAGCTTAGGAGCCGCTTGTTCAACAATCTCACGGCGGATCATAAAGAAACCGCTCATAGGATCTTTGACATCGGCTTTGATAACGAGGCGCGATAGAAAGCGGCCAAAATCGCTGACCAAACTGCGCTGTCCGCTTAAGCCCGTAATCGCCGCACCTTCACGTTCACGAGTGGCGATCACAAGATCCACGCCTTGCGCACGAATAAGCGCCAACATGCGCACCAGAACACGTTCATCATGCTGGAGGTCACCATCCATCACCGCAACATAGCGCGCACTGGATGAGAGCATTCCCTCGACGGAAGCACCCGATAGGCCTCGGCGACCAACACGCCTGATGCAGCGCACGCGCGGATCTTTCGCGGCGATGCTCTTGACCCGTTCAGCGGTTCCGTCGGGCGAATTATCGTCGACAAAAATCAGCTCCCAAGAATCATCTTCAAAAGCTACTTCGACCAATTGAACAAGCTGAGCAATATTTGCCGCTTCGTTAAAAACGGGAACAACGATGGAAAGCTCCGGCGCTTTCGCTTTATGTTCGATACTCTGTTGCACAGCCATCGCTCCGCTACCCTGTCAAACCTATTCCGTACCCGATGGGTAATGATGCGTATAGCCTTGCCAGTCGGTGATGCGCCAGCCCTCTCCTTCGATTTCACACGAAAGCGGCGCAATTGGCACTTTGCCATGCCCGCCCGGAAGATCGATGACGTAAGTGGGTTGCGCGAGGCCCGACAACCGCCCGCGCAGCTGATCGATCAGGGATTTGCCCTCGACCAAAGAAGTCCGCCAATGTGCGGTACCCGGCGCCAGATCGCCATGGTGCAGATAATAGGGCTTCACGCCCACCTCAACAAAGCCTCGCATGAGATCGACAAGAGTTGCCGCATCATTATTGACGCCGTTCAACAACACCGTCTGACTGATCAGATGAATTCCGGCCCCTGAGAGCCTTTCAAGGGCTTGGCGAGCCTCCGTCGTAAGCTCGCGGATGTGATTGGCATGGACTGCTAGCCAAACACTCTTGCCCTCTGGCTTAAGCGCCTTTGCCAGTTCGTCCGTCACCGTTTCAGGCATGACAACGGGAACGCGCGTATGCCAGCGAATAATCTTGATATGGGGGATCGCGGATAACCGGTCGCCAATCACTTTTAAACGACGAGGCGACAGAATAAGCGGATCACCGCCCGTAATCACCACTTCCCAAATCTCCGGATGGGCAGACAAATAGGAAAAGGCCCGGTCAAGCGCTGCTTCGGACAGCATCTCGCCTTTATCGGGTCCGACACTCTCGCGGCGGAAGCAAAAGCGGCAATAGACTGGGCAAATATGGACGAGCTTCAAAAGCGCCCGGTCCGGATAGCGATGCACGATACCCTCAACGGGGCTGTGCACATCGTCCCCGATCGGATCAGCAAGCTCGTTGGGTAAAACATCCAATTCGCGTGCATCGGGTAAAAACTGCTTCGCTATTGGGTCATTTGGATCTTGCGGATCGATCAACCCCGCCATCGCTTCCGTCAGGCCGATGGCATAGTGCTCGGCAACCGGCGCGAGCTTCTCCCGATCAGCTTCAGGCACGAGCCCATATCCGATTAGATCATCAAGAGAACGCAGGATTTTCGACAAAATTCGCTCAAGACCTCAATCAATAGATGGTGCGGACAGCGGGAGTCGAACCCGCACAGTATTACTACCGAGGGATTTTAAGTCCCTTGCGTCTACCAGTTTCGCCATGTCCGCCTATCATGGTCAGGCCGTCGATTCAGACAGCGACAGAGGGTTACAGAAGCACTGCCAGCCGTGCAAGCCCCCTACCCCCATGCTTTTTGCTTAAACTTACCCTTTATGCCCGTCCGCGATGGGGGCTTGATAGGCAAGGCCCATGTCCCACGGGAAATAAATCCACGTATCTTGGGACACCTCGGTGATAAATGTATCCACCAAAGGCCTGCCGAGCGGCTTAGCATAAACGGTCGCAAAATGCGCATCCGGCAAGATATCCCGCACAATACGAGCCGTTTTGCCCGTATCGACCAGATCATCAATCACCAAGATGCCCTTGCCGCCCTTCTCGCCCTTGGCGATGACGTCATCCGCAATCCGCTTCAGCACCATCAACTCGCCTTGGTTCGTATAGTCGTGATAGCTCGCGATGCAGATTGTCTCGATAACCCGAACACCCAATTCGCGGGAGACAACGGCTGCAGGCACAAGTCCGCCGCGCGTGATGCAAATAATGGATGAAAAAGGCCCAGACGATGCAAGACGCCAAGCGAGTGCCCGCGCATCACGGTGAAATTGGTCCCACGAAACCGGAAATGCTTTTTGTGCCTGGCTCATCGTCTACTCACACTGCGTTGGATTTAAGTTGAGAAATAAGGTCGGAAACAGCCAATTTCGCGGTTTCCAATAAAGCTTCGTCACGCGACCGCAGGACGATTTGATTGATAAAACGCTGACCGTCAAAATGCGGGTATGATCCAATGATCACTCCCGCATGCGCCTTTTGCACCTCGCCTAAGCCTGTCGCATAGGCGCCTTCCGGCAAGCCGCCAGAGTCAATCGATACGGAAAGCATGGTTTTGCCCACTTTGAGCTTTGGCATAACGCCTTCAAGCATCGCTTGCATAATGGCTGGCACGCCCGCCATTACGATGACGTTTTCCGCCATAAAACCCGGCGCTTTTGAAATCGGATTTTCGATCAGATCCGCACCGTGCGGGATGCGCGCCATCCGTAAACGCGCCTCGTTCAGATCCTCTGGATTGGCGTAACGCTCTTTGAGCATCGCAACAGCCCTTGGATCATGGGAAATATCGACACCAAGCGCCTTGGCAACACAATCGGCGGTAATATCGTCATGGGTTGGGCCAATGCCACCGGTGGTAAACAAATAGGTATTGCGGTGGCGGAGCGCATTCACCGCTTCAATAATCGCGTCCTCATCATCGGAAACAACCCGAACTTCACGCAAATCGATGCCTACAGCGGTCAAATATTCGGCAATATAGCCGATATTCTTGTCTTTTGTCCGGCCTGAGAGGATCTCGTCACCGATTACCAGCAACGCAGCCGTTACCCTGTCTGGACTAGTCGACGTCATCGGTGAGCCCTCATCTACCCTGTATCGTTTTCTATAGCCCACAAAGGCGAAGGCTCAAGCAAAACCGATGGGCCATGCACCGAGAAATAATTTATTATGCCTAGATTGGACGAAAAGCTTGCAATAGCGGCTTGTTTAAATCATTTCTGGATGGTCACCCCATCGTCACAGAAACGGATCCGATGACTTTCGTTGAAGCCACCCATGCAACCCGCCGCCGCCCGGGCGAAATTAAGCTTTTTGGGGCTGATGCGTTTGCCGCCATGCGAAAAGCGGGAAAGCTGACCGCCGAGGCGCTCGATATGATGGTGGATCTGGTGAAGCCTGGGGTTACGACCGATTATCTGGATAAGATCGCGTTTGAATTCGCGATGGATCACAAAGCCTATCCGGCGCCGCTGAACTATCGCGGCTTTACGCGCGGCATTTGCACCTCCGTCAACCATGTCGTGTGCCACGGCATCCCCAATGATAAGCCTTTGAGAGACGGTGATATCGTCAATATCGATATCACTCTTGTCGTTAATGGTTGGCATGGCGATTCAAGCCGCATGTATGGTGTGGGCGAAGTACCACGGCGCGCCGAGCGGCTCGTTGATATTACCTATGAATGTCTGATGCGGGGGATCGCAGCCGTGAAGCCCGGTGGAACGACGGGCGATATCGGCTATGCGATCCAATCTTACGCGGAATCAGAGCGCTGCTCGGTGGTGCGGGATTTTTGTGGCCATGGCTTGGGGCAGCTGTTCCATGACGAGCCTAATATTTTGCATTATGGCCGCAAAGGCGATGGCGTAAAGCTCAAGCCTGGCATGTTGTTCACAATCGAACCGATGATCAATTTGGGCCGAGCCGAGGTCAAAGTGTTAGGCGACGGTTGGACAGCTGTCACAAGAGACAGATCGCTTTCCGCGCAATTTGAACATACGATCGGCGTCACAGAGACGGGATGTGAGATTTTCACGCTCTCGCCGAAAGGCCTCGATAAGCCGCCATTGGGTCAGGGCCTTACAGAGGAATAATACATGGCTGCATCCAATCCCCCTGACGTTGATAAAACGGTCAGGGAGGATCATGCAGCCGGACACCGCCATAGGTTGCGGGAACGTTTTTCTCGCGCAGGCGTAAACGCCCTCCAAAACTATGAATTGCTGGAACTCCTCTTGTTTCGCACGATACCAAGGCGCGACGTTAAACCCTTAGCTAAACAACTCATCGCCGAATTTGGCTCGGTCGCCGAAGTGCTTGGCGCGCCCTATGCTCGGCTTTGTGGGTTCGACGGGATTGGCGAAGCTACTGAGATTGATTTTAAAATCATTGAAGCTGCAGGCCGCGAGCTGGCCCGTGGTGAAATCAAAAAGCGAACTATTCTTGGATCTTGGTCGTCCGTGATCGATTACTGCCGCGCCTCCATGGCGTTTGAATCGCGCGAGGTTTTTCGCATTTTATTCTTGGATAAACGCAATGGCTTGATCGCGGATGAAGTACAGCAAACGGGTACTGTTGATCATACGCCTGTGTATCCGCGCGAAGTAGTAAAACGCGCCCTCGAATTATCCGCGACGGCGGTTATTCTCGTTCATAATCATCCATCAGGCGATCCAACACCATCCAATGCCGATATCGCGATGACGCGTCAGATTATCGATGCGGGAAAGCCGCTTGGCGTATTGGTGCATGACCACATCATCATTGGCCGCAATGGGCATACGAGTATGAAAGGACAGGGTTTGATTTGAATAAAAGCGTCAGAAGATGTGCGACGCGCCTGTCAATACGGCAACGATAAAGCCATAAGAAAAGGCTACGCCCATCAAGCCGATGGCAAATCCAATCAACGTCAAATAACCATCACGCTCAACAAGTCCTAGACCCATTAAGCAAAGCGCGATGCCGATGGGGATTTGCCCAATCACAGGCAGCGCAAAAACCAGCCCTAACGATAAGATCAATAATCCTAAGCCTAAAACCCGCCAACTCGCCGCGTGATCAAAAAGCGATAGCCGCGGACGTGCCAGCTTTTCGATCCAACGAACCCATGGCATTGCCGTATCAACGGCCTTGGCAACATCTTGGCGCGCAATCGAGTTTTTTAGCACCGTAGAGGGCAACCACGGTGCTGCCCGGCCAAAGATCAACTGCAAGGAAATAGCGATCATTAAGAAGCCGCTCACCAACGCAATGGGGGGCGGCATCGGAAGGCTATTGGGAAGGCCGAGGATCACAATCAAAAGAGAGAACCCACGCGCACCCAGCGCATCCACAATCTGGCGCACGGTGATCCGATCGCCCTCACCATCTTTGGCGATTTTGGCGAGCAATGTCGAAATGCGGGGCGGATGAGCAGACATGACCAAATGATTTCCTGTGGCCGCGAGCCTTAGCAAATGAGTCCTAAAAGCGATAGATGGCAAAACCACTTTATAGACTGTCGAGAAATTCCTTAGCCTCACTCGCAATCTGTTGCCGCTTTTCAAACGACATTGTGGCTAAACTACGATACGGCATCGCCAACCGTTGATTATTACTCAAGACCGGGCGGTTTCGGGCCAGAAAATCCCAATATAGATAGTTGAATGGGCAGGCTTTGGCGCCAAGTTTTTCCTTTGACGAAAACGCACAATCGGCACAATAATCGCTCATCCGGTCGATATAGCTGCCTGACGCCGCATAGGGTTTAGACGCCATCACCCCACCATCGGCAAACAGAGCCATGCCATGAACATTCGGCAATTCAACCCACTCAAACGCATCCGCATAAACGGCCAAGAACCATTCCTCAACTTCCCGAGGATTAATCCCCGCCAATAGCGCGAAATTACCCAAAACCATCAAGCGCTGAATATGGTGTGCGTAGGCGTTTCGCATTGTGTCACCGACGCATTGCTTCAAGCAATTCATTGATGTGTCACCGGTCCAATAAAAAGCTGGCAAGGGTCTGTTCGCATTAAGCGCATTCCCTTCCGCATAATCAGGCATTTTCAACCAATAGAGACCGCGTACATATTCGCGCCATCCGAGGATTTGCCGGATAAAACCTTCCACCGCGTTTAATGGCACATGACCAGAGTGGTAAGCGGCTTCGGCTTTCCGACAAACTTCATCAGGTAATAGGAGACCAATATTGAGCATGGGTGAAATCAGCGCATGAAAGAGAAAGCTTTCACCTTGCTTCATGGCGTCTTGCACATCACCAAAAGAGGGCAAGCATTCATCGATAAAGTGATCAAGCGCTGCTAGCGCATCGATACGCGTCACGGGCCAGCCAAAACTTGCAATCTCACCGGGATGACGCTCAAACCGCTCACCCACCATTTTGATGACGTCCGATGTTATCGCATCCCGCTCGAAGCGACGGCGTGTTGGAACGCTTAGTCCTTTTGGTAGCGCCTTTCGATTGTCATGATCGAAATTCCATTGTTCTCCAATTGGCTCATTGCCTTGCATCAACAAGCCGGTTTTACGGCGCATTTCACGGTAAAAAAACTCCATGCGAAGTTGTTTTTTACCTTCGGCCCATTTTGCAAACTCATTGGGTGTCGAGAAAAATCGTGTGTCTTCGAGAATATGGATAGGCAACCGAAAAGCATCTTGCCAATCATCCATAAACTGGCGAACGCGAAATTCGTTCGGCTCTGTAACGATGACACGCTCAGGCTGATGCTTCTTGATCGCACGCTCTACTTCGCCTGAAAAAGATCCGGTATTTTCAATTGCATCCAGCGTTATATATTCTACACGAATTCCACGCTCCGATAATTCTTGAGCGAAGTGACGCATCGCTGAAAGAACTAAAACAATTTTTTGCTTGTGATGCGGAACATAAGTTGTCTCGGTTGCGACCTCGACCATCAAAACGAGATCGCGCTTGATATCAATTGTGCTAATCGATGAAATCGTGTGGCTTAACTGATCACCAAGGATGAGCCTTAGACTACTAACAGGCGACGTCATCCCTTCGTCCGCAACATTGCACGTCCACCATCAACACCAATTGATTGTCCAGTTATCCAATTTGAATCATCGGAAAGCAGCAAGGCGGCCAAGGGCGCAATATCAGCAGGCTCACCAAGACGTTGCATCGCATGCATCGACGCGATAGCGGTCGCCATTGTCTCGTTCCCCAGCAAAGAAGCTGCTAAAGGGGTTCGCGTAAGCGAAGGCGCAATACAATTCACACGAATTTTAGGAGCAAGCTCGGCTGCAAGCGAAAGCGTTAAACCTTCGACCGCGCCTTTCGCCATGGCAACCGATGCATGTGCTGTAAAGCCCTGCTGAACGGCCACGGTTGAAAACAACAGAATAGATGCTGTGCCCGAATAGGCTTTCAACGCAGGCAAAGCGGCTTTGACGGCAAAAAAAGCACCTTGCGCATTGATACGAAAATCACGCGAAACATCTTCGCTTGTAAGACGGGTCACGGGCTTGAGATTGATCGTGCCTACCGCATAGCAAAGCCCTGCCAACTCGGTACCCGCTTCTGCGATAGCCTTAACGACGGAGGCCTCATCTTCAACATCGGCGACGGAATAAGGGGCACCACCAAGCGTAGCCGACACTTCCGACAAACGCGCCGCATCGCGGCCAACGAGATGAACGGCATAGCCACGAGCCTTCACAGCGTGGGCAATGGCCGAGCCCATTCCACCCGAGCCGCCCAAAATAACAATTGTACCTGACATGCGATAATCCTTCTTACGTCGACGACGTGACCCGAAACTAGCTGCCTTTCGTACGTAGTCGGCACATCATTAGATTATCAAAGGCCTGAACATGCCCCCCATGCGCCGTAAAAGTGACCTGCCGCAAAAGACATGCGTCATTTGCGAGCGGCCTTTTGCCTGGCGCAAGAAGTGGGAAAAGGTCTGGGATGAGGTAAAATATTGTTCGGACAAATGCCGCGGACAGGCAAAAAAGAAATAATCAATCGCCCTTAAACCGGGCTTTCGCCAAAGCTTCCGGCGTATCGAGATCGATCAATACCGCATCGCTTGCAATTGGAACTTCCAACACATCCTCTGTTCGCCCATTGAGCAGTTTGCGTGCGCCAGCATCCCCTTGGAGCGTGGCGACTTCCTCAAAAAGGGTGCGGGACAGCAGCACGGGATTGCCCCAGTCCCCCTCATACACAGGTACAGCGGCAATTTTTCCGGGCGATGCCTCGAACGCGGTTATCAGCTGATCGAGCGCCGCCGATGGTATGAGCGGCATATCGCCGAGCAAGATGATAACGGCCGTTACCTCGGCCGGTAAAGCCGCTACCCCCGTCTTCAACGAGGTTGAAAGCCCATCGGCAAAATCGGCGTTATGGATGAAAGCTAGATTAAGCCCCTCGAGCGCGGCCAAGACGCTTTCATGCTGATGGCCTGTCACCAAGATAACAGGATAGGCTTTCGAGGCCAGAGCGGCCTCGGCAACGTGACGCACCAAAGGTTTGCCGTTTAACGCCTCTAACAGCTTGTTTGATCCCATCCGGGTGGAACGGCCTGCCGCGAGGATGATGGCGCCGATCATCATTCGTCCTGCGCACTTGAATGGGGATCCCGCGGATGACCTCGCTGGACGATTTCCATCAGCAAGCCGCCAACACCAAGTCTTGTGATATCGGCGCGCTTTACAGGAATACCCGCCATGACGCGTTGTAAGACCCAATCAAAACCATTTTCTTTTGGGCTACGCGCGCATCCCGGCGCACCCAACACCGTGCGGCCTTCAACCTCGCCGACCAACATCAAATTACCGGGGTCAACGGGCATGCCGAAATGCTCGATGCGACCACCCGCTTTTTCAATCGCTGCAGGGATCACATCGCGTCTATCGGTAATGGCGGAGGCGCCATAGACTACGACGAGGTCGGCACCATCGACGATTGCGGCTTTGATCGCATGCGCAACGTCATCGGCATTGTGCGCAACACGCAGATCAAAATCGACTGTTGATTCCGCTGGTGCCAAACGTCCTTCCAATACTGCCAAAGTTTTATTGATGACGCTTGGTTTAAGGCCTGGAAGCAAGGTTGAAACTGCAGCTACCTTCCGTTTGTGAAACGGCTTCACGTCAATAAGTGGCATCGGCCCCGCATCGGCTAAAGCCTTATCAATCACATCGCCTGACACAGCGAAGGGAATGATTTTTACGGTAGCGATCATCTCGCCCCGTTCGACCGCACGGTAATCGGGCAGTGTTGCAAAGGTAACGGCCTCATCGACCGAATTAAGCCGATTAATCGCCTCTGCATTGACCCGCAACACACCCGCTCGATCGGCATAGAGATTGTTACGGCCCGTCGTCGGTTGATCGCGACGGATATGCGGCCCCGATAACGCAAGCGCAAGCTTTTCAGCTGCTTCATCCTCGCCGATATCGCCTTCATCGCTTAACGCAACGATCACATCATCGCGTCCATCGGCTTTGATCGCAGCAAGATCATCGGCTGAAAGGCGCGCGCCTT
>JAPJMW010000056.1 GCA_026461505.1 Beijerinckiaceae bacterium | reverse complement strand
GTGCAGGACCAGCGGATTTCGACACCGCCAAACAAATAGGCTTTTGAACGCGCCATACGAACCAAGCGGGCGGGTGAAAACTTGGCTGCCGCGCCAAAAATTTGCGGATCCGGATGAAAGCGTACCTTCGTGCCGCGCCGATTTTGGACTTTTCCGACCAAGGCCACTGGACCAAGCGGAATGCCGCGTGAAAATTCTTGACGAAAAAGTTGCTGGCCGCGCGCCACTTCGACTTCAACCTTATCGGAAAGCGCATTGACGACCGAAACGCCAACGCCGTGCAAGCCGCCGGAGGTTTCATAGACTTTTGAATCGAATTTCCCGCCGGCGTGGAGCACCGTCATAATTACTTCGAGCGCCGATTTATCGGGGAATTTAGGGTGTGGCTCAACCGGAATACCGCGACCATTATCACCGACCGTCAAAAACCCATCTGTATCCAATTCAACGGTAATGACAGAGGCATGGCCTGCAACCGCCTCATCCATCGAGTTGTCGATGACTTCGGCGAAGAGATGATGCAGCGCCTTCTCATCCGTGCCGCCAATATACATGCCGGGACGGCGGCGGACGGGCTCAAGCCCCTCCAAAACCTCAATCGATTGCGCAGTGTAGCCGCTCTCGCCGGGTGTGCCAAGCGAGCCTTGGTTAGCTGCTTGTGCCTTGGCTTGGGCGGCTTTTCCACTCGCAGTCGCGCGCGCTGCACTCCCCGATTCAGGAAGTTTACGCGCTGCATTGCCACCAAAGAGATCGTCGGACATCGCCATCCTGTTCGTCAAAGCCTTACTGATTCGGATTGGGTTCTTATCGCATGGTTACGCGACAAATGGGAACGGAAAGGAAACAGCTGCGGTGTGATGTCCACGGGGGAGTAAAAAAGCAGGGCCCCGTTTCCGGAGCCCTGCTTGATATCGGTAACCAATCGGGTAGGACGGATCACTCCGCCCCACTCAATCAATACGAATAATACATCGTGAACTCGACCGGATGCGGGGTCATTTCGAACTTCATGACGTCATGCATCTTCAATTCGATGAAGCTGTCGATGAAGTCGTCGTTGAACACGCCGCCAGCCTTCAAGAACGCGCGGTCCTTGTCGAGGTTTTGGAGGGCTTCGCGGAGTGAGCCGCAAACGGTTGGGATCTTCTTGAGCTCGCGTGGTGGCAGATCGTAGAGATCCTTGTCCATCGCTGCGCCTGGATCGATCTTATTGGTGATGCCGTCGAGGCCTGCCATGAGCATGGCTGCGAAGGCGAGGTATGGGTTCGCCATCGGATCAGGGAAGCGCACTTCGACGCGCTTGGCCTTTGGATTAGTCGTGTATGGAATACGGCAGGAAGCTGAACGGTTACGTGCCGAATAGGCAAGCAACACTGGGGCTTCATAGCCAGGAACCAGGCGCTTATACGAGTTCGTCGATGGGTTCGTGAACGCGTTCAGCGCCTTGGCGTGCTTGATGATGCCGCCGATGTACCAGAGGCATTCCTGGCTGAGGTCGGCGTATTTGTTACCGGCCATGATTGGCTTGCCGTTCTTCCAGATCGACTGATGGACGTGCATGCCCGAACCGTTATCGCCGAAGATTGGCTTTGGCATGAAGGTCGCCGTTTTGCCGTAGCTCTGCGCCACATTGTGGATGGCGTATTTGTAGATCTGCATCTGATCGGCCATGTGGGTCAGCGTATCGAACTTCATACCGAGTTCGTGCTGAGCGGAGGCCACTTCGTGGTGATGCTTTTCGACCTTGACGCCCATGGACGCCATAGCTGCGAGCATTTCGCCGCGCATGTCCTGCGCCGAATCCTGCGGAGGAACAGGGAAATAGCCGCCCTTTGTCTGGATGCGATGGCCAAGATTGCCGCCTTCGTAATCCGTGTCGCCATTGATCGGCAATTCGGATGAGTCGAGTTTGAAGCCTGTGTTGTATGGGTCCGACATGAACTTCACGTCGTCGAAGATGAAGAATTCAGCTTCTGGGCCAACGAAAATCGTATCGCCGATACCGGTCGACTTCAAATAGGCTTCTGCCTTCTTGGCCATGCCGCGCGGATCGCGGTTGTAAGGCTGTCCGGTCGATGGCTCGAGAATGTCGCAAACGATCGACATTGTGGAAGCTGCGAAGAATGGGTCCATCTGTGCGGTGGATGGATCAGGCATCAAGGTCATGTCCGACTCATTGATGGCCTTCCAGCCTGCGATCGAGGAGCCGTCGAACATTGTGCCTTCAGCAAAAATTTCTTCGTCGATCATCGTCACGTCGAAGGTGACGTGCTGCCACTTGCCGCGCGGGTCGGTAAAACGGAAGTCGACATACTTGACGTCATTGTCCTTAATCGCCTTCAGGACGTCCTTGGCGGTCTTCATGGGTCTCATCCTCTTCGAAAAGTGAACTTGCGTTCGTGGAAAAATTGTTGGTCGCCTAGTTCAAGCTCAGATCGCATCCAATCCGGTTTCGCCGGTACGGATACGAATAGCCTCTTCAACCGTTGATACAAAAATCTTGCCATCGCCAATGCGACCCGTCTGGGCTGCGTTGCGAATAGCATTCACCGCCTGCTCGAGAAGCTCGTCGGGCAATACGATCTCGATCTTAACTTTAGGCAAAAAATCAACCACATATTCGGCGCCGCGATACAGCTCCGTATGGCCCTTTTGCCGCCCGAAACCTTTTGCTTCGGTTACAGTTATGCCTTGTAAGCCGACATCCTGAAGGGCTTCCTTCACATCGTCGAGCTTGAAAGGCTTTATGATCGCCTCGATTTTTTTCATCTCGAGTTCCTAGCTTCCGCCTGCCTACCCGGAGGTGTTATATCTTCCGGAGGCGATGCCGATTTAGCACCATGCTTAATTTTTCGCCACGGTGTTTTGAGGCTTATTGACGTCCACTTTTGCATTTATTGCTGAAAATTTAGGCAAACGCACAAAATATGTTCTCAAATGAAATGGGCTATCGTGTTGCATTCGACATTCCATTCTAACCCAACATAAACTGGTTCCTGATCATAGAAAGAGCTGGAACCATTATGATGAACGAACTCCTCACAACCCAAGAGATGGCACGAGCCGACTCGCTCGCTGTGCAAGCGGGAACGCCAAGTCTTGTTTTGATGGAGCTTGCGGGACGGGCGGTTTCCGATGCAGCCGTAAAGCTCGCGCCGTTTGGTGGAACGATTTTGGTACTATGCGGTCCGGGAAATAATGGCGGGGATGGATTTGTCGCCGCGCGGATGCTCGCTGGTCGGGGGTATTCGGTTTCGCTTATTCTATTGGGTGGTCGGGATCGGCTTCAGGGCGATGCTAAGGTTATGGCCGATCTATGGGAAGGCCCCGTTGGCGAGGCAGGCGATTTTGAGCCGACCAAAGCGGATTTGATCATTGATGCGCTTTTTGGCGCAGGTTTAACTCGGCCGCTTGAAGGAGAAGCCGCTGAGCTTGTCAGGGCCATGAATCATTCAGGTAAGTCCATTTTATCGGTAGATATTCCTTCGGGGATTGACGGGAATACGGGACAAATCTGTGGGGTGGCGGTTCAAGCGCAATCAACCGTAACCTTTTTTCGACTGAAACCGGCGCATATTCTCTATCCCGGCAGGAAACTGTGCGGGTCGGTTATTTTGGCCGACATTGGCATTCCGGCAGGGGTTCTAGACCAGATTAGGCCGAAACTTCGTCTAAACTCCCCAGATTTATGGAGTGATTTGATTAGAGTGCCCGATGAAGAGGGGCATAAATATAATCGAGGGCATTTGATTGTTCTGTCGGGCGGCGCTGAAAGTACAGGTGCCGCTCGGCTCGCAGCCCATGCGGCAGCCAGGATCGGGGCAGGGTTGGTAACCGTTGCCTCACCCAGCGAGGCGCTCTTGGTCAATGCTGCCGCTCTATCAGATATTATGGTGCGTAGCTCCGACGGGGTCGACGGCCTAAGACGGTTGCTTGAAGACAGTCGCCGAAATGCTGTAATTTTAGGTCCAGGAAACGGTGTGGGCGAGAGTTTACGCGATTGTGTTTCCTTGGCGCTGGCCTCAGATCGCTCTTTGGTCCTCGATGCTGATGCTTTGATGAGTTTTGAAGGTGATGCGGCCAGACTTAAGTCTCTAATATTAAAATCCCATTCTGAAAAAGTGGTGGCGACACCTCATGACGGCGAATTTTCACGCCTGTTTAAAAGTCAGCCCGACATTTTGAGCGTCAAAGACCGTCTGGGACGAGCGCTGGCCGCTGCGAAGTTTCTTGGAATTGTGGTTGTCCTTAAAGGACCTGATTGTGTCATTGCCTCGCCGGACGGTCGAGCGACCATCAATCAAAATGGTACGCCTTGGTTGGCGACCGCCGGGTCCGGCGATGTTTTGGCTGGGATTATTGGCGGGTTGTTGACGCAGCAGGCTGAAGCCTATCTGGCTGCTTCGGCAGCGGTTTGGCTCCACGCCGAGGCTGGGCGTATGGTTGGCCCTGGCCTTTTAGCGCATGATCTGCCGTTAGCGCTGAGAAATGTGGTCTCTCGATTAATTTCCGAGCAAGGCCATCAGAAATAAACTGGTAGAAGTGACGAGTGTCCGCTTTTTTACTAGCGTCTTTCTTCGACCGTGTTATAGAGCCGCGTCCCGACGGGTCTAAACGGATCAGGCGTCGCTTGGTCGTGTGGCTTGTCGTGGGGTGAATTGACCTCTTTGGGATTGCGGGCGTGGCGGAATTGGTAGACGCGCTGGGTTTAGGTTCCAGTGACGCAAGTTGTGGGGGTTCGAGTCCCTCCGCCCGCACCATTTATGAATTTCCGCGCGTGTCGCGGCTTATGAACGAAGGCTTTGAAGATCATGCAGGTTACAAATACGCTCTCGGAAGGCTTGAAGCGCGAGTTTAACGTGGTGCTTGCCGCGCAAGATCTGGCCGAGCGTCTGACCGCCCAGCTCGTTGAAATGAAGGACAAGGTCCGGATCAACGGCTTCCGCCCTGGTAAAGTACCGCTGGAGCATTTGCGCCGGGTATATGGCCGTCAAGTGATGGGTGACGTCGTTCAAAATGTCGTCAATGAGACACATCGTAAAATTATCGATGAAAATGGTATTAAGCTCGCGCTCGAGCCTAAAATCGTGTTTCCGGAAGACGAAGCCGTTATCGAAGCCGCAATTACGGGCAAAGGCGGCTTGGAATTCACTATTCAGATGGAAATTCTACCAAAAATCGAGATCAAGGACTTTTCCGGCATTTCGGTAACCCGCCAGGTGGCAAGCGTTGACGATGCCTCGGTTAATGAAGCTTTGAACCGGATGGCCGAACAGTCACGTCCGTTCGCACCTCGGAAAGAGGGCCAGAAGTCGAAGACGGGCGACCGCGTCGTCGTTGACTTTGTCGGCATGATCGATGATGTGCCTTTTGAAGGCGGCACCGGAACCGATGTCCCGGTTGAAATC
>JAPJMW010000055.1 GCA_026461505.1 Beijerinckiaceae bacterium | reverse complement strand
GTTTTTTACTTACCTTAGTCTCGGAGTCGAAATTAATGTCGCAGGATATTCAAGGCGCGCCCCTTACCCGAGACGTTGAAATCATTAATAAAAAAGGCCTCCACGCCCGAGCTACCGCCAAATTCGTCCAATGCGCCGACAGCTTTGAGGCCGATATTACTGTGACGCGTTCCGGCGAAACCGTCGGCGGAACATCGATCATGGGCATCTTAACGCTGGGGGCCGGAATCGGCTCAATTATCACGTTAACGGCGTCGGGGCCCCAAGCCGAAGCAGCCATCGAGGCTTTAATCGGGTTAGTTAATGACCGTTTTGGTGAATCCGAATAGGTCTTTTGCTCATATAAAGTTTTCTTTATATCTTTGATTGCGCTCTGCGAAGAGCGCGAGTATAAGGTGCGTCGATTATTATGGTCTCCACTCCAATAAATTGACGGGAATACAATGAGCACGCACTTTAACGACTATCGGATTGCAGATTTGGGTCTCGCAGAATGGGGCCGCAAGGAATAAACGATCGCCGAAACCGAAATGCCCGGTCTGATGGCGACAAGAGCCGAATACGGCGCTTCTCAACCCCTAAAAGGCGCGCGAATTGCTGGATCGCTCCATATGACGATCCAGACTGGCGTTTTGATCGAGACCTTAAAGGCGCTTGGCGCCGATGTCCGTTGGGCGTCATGCAACATTTATTCGACCCAAGACCACGCAGCCGCAGCCATCGCAGCAGCAGGCACACCCGTCTTCGCCATCAAAGGTGAAAGTCTTGAAGATTACTGGGACTATACTCATAAAATCTTTGAATGGGCTGATGGCGGCACGCCAAACATGATCCTCGACGATGGCGGCGACGCCACAATGCTCATCCACCTAGGCATGCGCGCCGAAGCCGGCGACACCGCTTTCCTTGAAAAAGCTGAAAACGAAGAAGAAGAAGTGCTTTTCGCGTCGATTAAGAAGAGATTGAAGTCAAACCCGGGTTGGTACGGCCGTAACGGTCAAAATATTAAGGGCGTGACCGAAGAAACAACTACTGGAGTTCACCGACTTTATATTATGGCGAACGAAGGAAAGCTTCTTTTCCCTGCCATTAATGTCAACGACTCGGTTACAAAATCGAAATTCGACAATCTCTACGGCTGCCGTGAGTCACTCGTTGACGGCATCCGCCGCGGAACAGACGTTATGATGGCCGGAAAAGTAGCTATGGTTGCAGGCTTTGGCGACGTTGGTAAAGGCTCCGCAGCTTCGCTACGTAACGCAGGCTGCCGTGTAATGGTGTCAGAGGTCGATCCGATTTGCGCGTTACAAGCCGCGATGGAGGGATATGAAGTTACAACCATGGAAGATGCGGCACCGCGGGCGGATATATTTGTTACAGCAACAGGTAATGTCGACGTGATTACAATTGATCACATGCGAGCGATGAAAGATCGCGCTATTGTCTGTAATATTGGCCATTTTGATAGCGAAATTCAGATAGCCGCGCTAAAAAATATGAAGTGGCACAATGTAAAACCGCAGGTAGACGAAGTCGAATTCGCCGACTCAAAGCGAATTATTGTGCTTTCGGAAGGCCGTTTGGTTAATCTCGGAAACGCAACGGGGCATCCCTCATTTGTGATGTCAGCTTCGTTTACGAACCAAACTTTAGCCCAAATTGAATTGTGGACGAAACAAGGCCAATATGACAAAAAAGTTTATACGCTACCAAAGCATTTAGATGAAAAAGTCGCGGCGCTTCATCTAGACAAAATTGGCGTTAAACTGACTAAACTAAGTTCTAAACAATCCGATTACTTAGGATTACCTTCTCAAGGTCCGTTTAAGCCGGACCACTACCGCTATTAATATTTGCGTTTCAGCGATTTGAAAAATCCGGCCAACTGGCCGGATTTTTTATAAACTCAGAATCATCGGCTTGAAACGGGAAAAACACTTCGTTCAGCGCCGTTAAACTTGTATAAGGTCATCGATTCTCTAGGTCAAACTATCAGAATTGTAGTGATATTTCATAAGAGTTTAACGACAAATGTTGGAAGACGGATCACGAAGCTTCCTAATTGAATTATTTCAACAGAGCAATGCGACTGCATTTGGCTTGGTAATATTGGCCATCGGATGTTTTTTAAAAATTATCAAAATAGTAATTTTGAATACAAGCCATTTCCATTCATCAATTTCTTTTTTAAAAAGTTATTATGACCGGAAACGAGCATCAAAGGTCGATATTCTTTACGGATATTCTAAATTTGAGGATCAAATAATTATCTATTGGGATGATACTAACGAGCCAAATATAATTGGAAACATAAATCAAGTCAAAGAAGATATCGGCTGCAAGGATCCTCTTTTATTTTCCGCATGGCTTAAGTTGGACGACCGAGAGACAATACAATCTTCTCTGGAAAAGTTAAAAATAGTCGGAACACCATTTAATGCCATTATAAGAGGAAATTCTGAAAAATATTTTGAGTTTGATGGCAAAACAATAAAAAATATTGCCGTACTTAAGATAAAAAATATTGATCGTTATCATCGAAGTTATTCAGAGTTAAATAGCGAATATGAAAATTTAAAAATTGAGGCCGTCGGACTACGTGCCATGCTTGATACCCTTTCTCATCCCATATGGATCCGAGAGCGAAGTGGACAGCTTTCTTGGGTCAATGAACAGTATACCTATGCCGTTGATGCAGAACGCCCCAATGATGTAGTTTCAAGTCAAATTGAAATCGTAGACCTAAATTTACAAACTGAAATCTTACAAGCTCTGAAAAAAAACGAAGTTTTTCAGATTCGAGTACCAGTGATTGTTTCGGGACAAAGAAGAATACTTGATATTGTTGAGACACCCCTAGCGTCTGGATCCATCGGGTATGCAATCGACGTTTCAGATTTGGAGGCCACTCGAAATGACCTACAGAGGCAGATGGCCAGTCACGTTTTAACACTAGATCAATTGCCAACGGCTGTTGCCATTTTTGATGAAAAGCAGCACCTTCTATTTTGTAATCTAGCGTATCGGACGCTATGGCAATTCGATGAGGTGTTTACGCGTTCTAAGCCAACAGATAACGAAATATTAGATCATTTACGCGATGCGCGAAGGCTTCCTGAACAGGCTGACTATAAAAGCTGGAAAAAGTCACTACATGAAGCCTATCATTCGCTAGAAACACAAGAAGCAGCATGGTACCTTCCAGGAGGTCGAACACTACGCGTTGTTGTTAATCCAAATCCACAGGGTGGCGTTACTTATCTATTTGAAGACGTAACAGCGCAATTTATATTACAGTCTAATTTCAACTCTCTATCCCGTGTTCAAAGCGAGACATTAGACTCGCTGAAAGAAGGTGTAGCCGTATTTGGAATGGACGGGCGCCTTAAATTGAATAATCCAGCATTTGCGGTCATGTGGGAAATCGACGCGCAGAGTATATCTCACAATCCTCACATAGATGAGATAGTCTTGCAGGCAAAACGGAGTTATGATTCGCCGATTATTTGGAATAATATAAAAGGAATAATTGGTGGAATTAATGATGCTCGTACGGGATATTCTTTCCGTATGGAACGAAATAACGGAACGATTATCGAGTGTACCCTCGCGCCGCTACCAGATGGAGCGACACTTGTTACATTCATCGATGTATCAGCAAGCGTTCACGTCGAGAGAGCCTTAAAGGACAAAAATGACGCCCTAGAGCATGCAGCGAGATTGAGAGAAAACTTCGTCCACCATGTTTCATATCAACTACGTTCGCCTTTAACCAATGTAATAGGTTTTACCGAACTACTTGCGTCTGGCGCGGCCGGCCTACTGACACAAAAACAAAGCGAATACATTGATCATGTTTTCGAGTCCTCGAAATCACTAATGGCAATTATCGATGATATTCTAGATCTAGCATCATTCGACCGCGGAGAAATCATTCTTGAACTAAAAAAAATAAATATTAAGCAAGTAATTAATACCGCAGCCGACGCTCTGAAAGACCAACTAAAAGAACGAAATCTAACGTTAGATATCAAAATCTCAAATAATATTGATGAGTTTTTTCTTGACGAAAAACGCATTCAACAAATTTTATTTAACTTATTATCAAACTCTATAGGGTTTTCATTAGAAGGGCAGTCGATCACAATTATAGCCCAACTAGAAAAATCTAAGTTAAATATTGTTGTGAAAGATAATGGTAGAGGCATCCCAGAGGATGTAATAGAAAGCGTCTTTGACCGCTTCGAGACCTATACAATTGGTTCCCGTCACCGTGGTGCCGGGTTAGGATTATCAATTGTTCGATCTTTAGTTGAGCTTCATGGCGGGACGGTAACTATCGAGTCTCAGCCTAATAAGGGCACGATCGTTAGTTGCCTATTTCCACCCGACTGCATTGAAACAAATAAAATTGAGATCGCTTGATGAGTCAGAGCTCAACCAAAATAAACCTTAAATCAACCCATACCTTCCGAGTGAACAGCGAACTTGAAACCAAGTACCTTGCCGAATGTTTGGGTCCCCATCTGAATTCAAATGATTTGGTAACACTATCTGGAGAACTGGGAACAGGGAAAACAACATTTGCGCGAAGCTTAATCCGCTTCCTTGCTAGTCGACCTGAGTTAACGATCACGAGTCCGACATATTTACTCCTACAGGAATATGAAGGGGTCTCGGTCAAGTTAATTCACGCTGATTTATACCGGTTAACAAATCCAAATGAGTTAATTGAGATAGGTTTCGAGGAAATATCGGAAAACGCTATTTCGATTATAGAATGGCCTGAACGTTACCCGAAACTAAATGAGGCGGCGACCGTAGCAATTAAATTTAACTTGTTTAATACCAACAATAATTTTTATAGGACCATTTCGATAACGGCTGATAATAATATATTATTGTCTATATTAGCACAGTATCACATTCAAACCTTTTTAAATGACTGCGGTTGGGTAGACGCATCAAGAAAATTAATCGCTGGGGACGCCTCTGGACGCAGGTACGAACGCTTAATAACGGAAATCGACAGCGCGGTGCTTATGATTGCGCCGGCGACAAATCCGGAATCTGTTTTAAGAGATAATAGGACATATAAAGATATCGCCAAATTGTCGGTTTCTCTCGATACTTTTATTGCTGTTTCTAATGCACTAATCGGCCTAGGCTTTAGTGTTCCAAAAATATTGGGTTTCGATATAGAGAATGGGCTAATACTTACGGAAGATCTCGGATCAGATCATATCTACGACAGCGCAGGCCCTATTATTGAAAGATATCAAGAAGCAGTTCGCTTTCTTGCTGCACTACACCGGGTTATTCCATCGCAAAGTATTCCTATTTATAACGGTCGACACTATCAAATACCAAAATACGATACCGAGGCCCTTTTAATTGAAGTCGAATTATTCATTGATTGGTATATCCCAAATTTGACAGATCATTATATATCGAACGAAGCACGTACGAATTTTTTGGCGATATGGAAAAGTCTCATCGAACCAATTCAAAACGAACAACATGTTTGGACACTGAGAGATTTTCATTCGCCTAATATATTGTGGCTAAATCAACGTTCGGGCATAAAAAGAGTTGGATTAATAGATATACAGGATACGGTTTGGGGGCACCCCGCGTATGATGTCGCATCCTTATTGCAAGACGCACGAGTTCCAATTTCAAATGATTTAGAACTAGAATTATTCGAAATATATGTTCGGGCAAAAGTCGCGGACGACCCAAATTTCGACACGAAAGCCTTTTCTAAATCTTACGCAATATACACACTTCAGCGAATAACAAAAATACTAGGAATTTTTGTTCGTCTAAAGCTCAGAGATAATAAGCCCGAGTACTATAATTTAATACCGCAACTCATTCGTTATCTTCGCCGAAACATTTCTCACCCAGCACTGTTTCAATACCGCGAGTGGCTGAATATGAACTGCCCCTCTTTACTAGATGATAATATTACGAAAGAATCGTTATCATGAGCGGCAAACATAATGCGCCTAAAAGTGCAATGATCTTAGCAGCTGGATTAGGTTTACGCATGCGACCGTTGACGATTAAGACACCAAAACCTCTCGTTAATGTTGCTAAAAAGCCTTTGATACAATTCAATCTTGAAGCCTTGGTGAATGCCAATATTAACAACGTAGTTGTTAATATACACCATTTACCAAATAAGATGACTGATTATCTTAAAAAATTTGCAAGGTTAGACATTAAAATCTCGAACGAGGAAGATCAATTATTAGATTCTGGCGGTGGAATAAAAAATGCGCTTCATCTCCTCGGCAATTCGCCATTTTTTATTCTGAATGCCGACTCGTTTTGGATTGATGGTACGGCTCCGAATTTAGCCCGTCTGTCAAAAGCATGGGATTCGTCACGGATGGATATCTTACTGATGCTTGCTGCAGGAACACAAATAACCGGTTACGCAGGTAACGGCGATTTCGTAATGAATTCAAATGGTGAATTAAAAAGATGTCTGGAGAAAGTTATTTCACCATTCGTATATGCAGGATTCGGTATAATAAATCCAAAGATATTTAATGAAACTCCTAATGGGCCATTTTCTTTGAATATACTTTTTGATCGAGCAATAGAAAATCAAAGGCTTCATGGACTGAGATTGGACGGCGAATGGTATCACGTTGGTACACCTGACGCTATTTCTGAGGCTGAGCAAAAAATAATGCGGAATAAGTGCCGATTATAGTAATGTCATATGCTCAACCGAAAATTTTCAGTATATCGCCAATGGCTCCGTTTGTGGAAACCTTGGCTAAAAGCATCGTTGAAGGGCGCCTTATTAAGGGTTGGCCAAATCAAACATCGGCTTATTCACTATCTGCGGCAACAATTTACATGCCAACCAAGAGATCTGCTGAAAAGCTAGCCGTCGCACTCAAGGCCCAAACAAATTATAAAAGTCTCCTATTGCCCAAAATAATAACGATTGGAGAAATTACGGACAATGAAAATATTTTTGATGTTGAGTGTTCTGTAGAAAAGCTAAACGCTAGAAAAGGCGATTTAGCAGAGATATCTCCTTTAAAACGGCGCCTTATCTTAACAAAATTAATTATTTCGTGGTCACAAAAAATTCAAGATTCTTTAGATTCTAACATAATAGATGTTGAAACGCCTCTATTTTTGCCTTCCTCTACTTTTAATGAAACATCAGCATTTTCAGTCGCAAGGACAATTAGTGATGGGTTAGCGCTAGCAGATTCTCTAGCACATTTAATAGACACTTTGGCAATCTATAAAAAGACATGGCAAGATGTCCACTCGCTTTTGCCCCAAGATCTTTCGGATGATTACTGGAGCCTATCAAAAGACTTTTTGCAAATTGCAGCTGAAGCTTGGCCGGCCTATTGCCATCAGGAAGGTGTGATGGATGCTGTCGAGCATCGAGATTCAATTATCTTGGAAGAAGCAGAGCGTTTATTAAAGGAAATGCCACAAAGGCCTATTATAATAGCAGGCTCTACGGGTTCGATGCCGTCAACCGCTAAACTAATTAGTGCCATTTCAAAATTGCCAAATGGTGCTGTTGTTCTGCCAGGAATTGATCAATATCTTGATAATGAATCATGCTTAGCTCTGGATAATGCTAAGAGCCAAAATGCAAATGCAAGCCATCCCCAGTCGGTACTTTCGAAATTAATCCGTCAAATTGGCGTTGATCGCCAAACAATTGTCGAACTAGCCGATCTCTCAAAGTCACTAAAATTTAGAGAAATTTTCTTATCTGAATGCATGCGACCTTATGAAACGGCACATCTTTGGTCAGGTATAGATGAACGAATAAAAAAATTCGAAATTTCTGAGGGCATACAGGGTGTCTCTTTAATTGAATCAGAAAATGAACACGAGGAAAGCATTGCTATTTCGTTGATGCTTCGCATGTCACTTGAAACGCCTGGCAAGACTGCTGCGCTTATCACCCCGGATAGATCAATAGCTAAACGTGTAAATTTGGAACTCTTAAGGTGGGGAATTTTAACCGATGACAGTGCTGGGACACCCTTGCATCGGTCGCCATTGGGCACTTTGGTTGGCCTATTATTAAATGCAATATGCGGTCGTTTTTCACCTGTTACGTTATTAAGCTTATTGAAACATGATGAAGTCCATTTGGGTCTGACTAAAGATGAACTTCAAAAGGGAATTTCTGCAATTGATTTAGGCTTATCGCGTATTCTTTTAAAAAGTAACGATATTGACGGTATTTATGAAGCCTTTGAAAGACTAAGCAAAATTGAAAATGGCAATTTAGGGCCAAATCCTATTCGGCGTCTAACCAAAGACGACTGGAACTGCGCAGATATTATTTTAAAAAAAATAATATCCATTTATAAACCGTTTCAAGATATGAAAAATAGTGAGGTGGTAGATTTTTTCAATAAAATCGATCCAACACTCAAGCGTATATTATCCTCACCAGACGATCCAGGTGGTATTCGCAATATTAGTGGATCATTGGAGATATCAGAACTATTCACTTCGATTCAATCATCCACCGAACTGGAATTGGCCGCACCAATTGAGAGCTATGTAACCTTTTTCGACCAATTGATGGCCGGCTACACAGTACCCAGTCATTCAGCATCGCACCCGCGAATAAAGATATTAGGGTTGCTCGAAGCAAGGCTACTTCGTTTCGACTTAGTAATTTTGGGAGGCCTTGACGAAGGTATCTGGCCTCCGGAAACACGTTCCGACCCATTTTTAAACAGACCTTGGCGCGAAGAACTAGGACTACCTACACCTGAGCGCCGCATTGGGCAAACGGCTCACGATCTAATATCTGCACTTGGTGCCGAAACTGTCATTATAACACGCTCACTGAAGCGCGCTGGCTCACCTATGATAGCATCCCGCTTTATTCAAAGAATGATTGCGGTCGCTGGCAAGGAAGCATTTAACGATATCGTTAAGCGGGGTGAGATAATTTTAGGATTAGCTCGGAAGATTGATGAAGCCCCAATAGCAAAATCGGAATTGCGGCCAAAACCTATTCCACCACCTCACCTCCTACCAAGGAAATTAAGCGTTACTGAAATCGAGTTACTTCGTCGAGATCCTTATTCGATATACGCTAAACATGTTTTAAAACTCGACCATCTTGAAAAAATTGGCTATCAGTTCGGAAGCAGCGAACGTGGTAACATTTATCATTTAATTCTCGCCCGCTTTGCTGAACGTTGGCCACTAAAACTCCCCGATGATGCATTAAATAAATTTCTTTCGTTAAGCGAAGAAATTTTAAGCTCGTATAATATTAAATTAAACCTTGAACCGTTTTGGTCCGCGCGGCTGCAAGAAACCGGTAAATGGTACCTCCATTGGGAAGAATTACGACGTGGTATACTTACTGAGCCCTTAGCACTTGAACGACGGGGAGCGCTTACGATTACCCTACCCCGCGGCGGAGAATTTACAATCAGCGGTCAAGTTGATCGGATTGAATTTCTTGAAAATGGAGAGTTCAATATTGTTGATTATAAGACAGGTAGGATACCAAGTCAGCTACAAGTAAAAGTTGGATTTTCACCACAATTAACACTTGAAGCTTCAATGCTGAAACGAAACGCTTTCGCAGGACTTTTCGGAGTTAAAGCTCGTAATTTGATTTATGTAAAGATTGGCAGCAAGGGCGGCGGCGATGAGAAGCCTATTCGTGATATAAATGTTCCAGTCGACTGCGATGAATTGGTAGAGCGCCATTTCTCAGAGTTTATTAAACTCGCCGACGACCATTGGAATGGCTCACGCCCGTTCTATTCACGTCCGCATCCCCAATTTACTACGGATTTCGGTAAATATGATCATTTAGCGCGGTTCCGGGAATGGTCACTCATTGGCGAGAATTCGGATATCGGAGATGACGAATGAAATTATCCGATATTTTAGAACAAACCGAAAAAACACAGACGCGTTCAACAAATCCAAGATCTTCGTCATTTGTCTCAGCAAATGCAGGATCTGGTAAAACTTATGTTCTCGTTAAACGAATTCTCCGATTACTAATAGAAGGTGTCGACCCTTCACGAATTTTAGCTTTGACATATACGACTACAGCGGCAGCAAACATGTCGATCCGCGTATTTAGGGAACTTTCTGAGTGGGTCAGCCTTGACGACGACGATTTAAAATCAAAAATTGCGCAACTTGATAATTCCGATGTAACCGATTTTCGGTTAAGGTTAGCACGGCAATTATTTGCCCGAGCCGTCGAAACCCCGGGTGGACTAAAAATCCAAACTATTCATGCATTTTGTGAAAGGATACTTCATTTATTTCCATTTGAGGCCAATGTTCCTGCTAACTTCAAAATAATTGACGATCATATTCAATCACAACTAATGCAAACGACCAGAAATAAGGTCATTGGCAAAATATCTTCGGACAGCGAAGACAAATTAACACCCGATATCATAGAACTTATTGATTTGATCGGCGAGCAGGAATTTGATTCTTTAATCATAACTACAATCTTGCGAACTCAAGATATTCGGAAAGAGATTAAAGATCCAAGATTATTGGCTGAATTATTTAAGAAAATTAATTATAATTTAAAGTTAAATTCAACTCTGACGATCAATGCGTTGTGGGATAGGGTTTATAGTGAGCGCCTGAGCGAACTGGAATGTACCGAATTTGGCAGTATACTTCTAAGCTCTACGCCGAATGATCAAAAAATTGGTTATGCTATTTTAGAATCTATTAAGTGGGATTTTGGTGATAATTGGAAAAATTTTTATTTTATGGCATTTTTTACTACTACTATGGCACCCAGATCTGAACGTGGATTTGTAACAACTGATATTCGCATTAAACATCCTATTATTTTTGATAGACTTCTTAAAGAGAAGAATCGGCTTTCAGAAGTTTATGATCAGATAAAAATAATTGAATCTTATAAGCGCACACGGGGATTGCTAGCCGTCACTAGTGCATTTCTAAATATATACGACTCTCAAAAAAATTCTACTGGCGTCCTAGATTTTGATGACCTCATATTGAAAACAAAGGAATTGCTAAACCGATCAAGTGCGCAATGGGTATTGTATAAATTAGATAATGGGATTGAGCACATTTTATTGGATGAAGCGCAAGATACTAGCCCCAACCAATGGGAAATTTTAAAGCTTCTCACGGAAGAATTTTATTCTGGTGAATCAAATAAGAGGGGAATACGGACGATATTTGCTGTTGGCGACCCGAAGCAATCAATTTATAGTTTTCAAGGTGCTGAACCAAATGCGTTTGCAACCTATAGATCGTTCTTTAAGGATAAATTCAAACCGCTTTCTGTTGATACAAAGCGTGTTGTACAATCTTTTCATGATGAAAAGTTAACGGTATCTTTTCGATCTACACCTGAAATTCTTTATGCTGTAGATCAAGTTTTTAGTATTCCTGAAAATTTTCGGGGTCTAGATCGAGATCCTGAAGCTACCGCCCATTCCAGCCAAAGAATGGACGACGCAGGGTTGGTCGAACTATGGCCGCCTTTTATGTCAGAAAAAAAGACGATAAGCGAGAATTGGGACGCTCCGTTAGATTCTGTTGATAATGATTCCCCGATAATCATTTTGGCACGTAATATAGCAGACCATATAGCCGCGCTTATCGACCCTCATTCTGTTGAACGTATTTTTGAAAGCAAAAAGGGACAAAAGAGGATAGAGGCTGGCGATATTCTCATCTTGGTCCGTAAGAGGGGAAAGCTATTTGAAGCAATAATTCGTACGCTTAAGGCGAATGGACTACCGGTTTCGGGGGCTGATAGATTAAACCTCAATGACCACATCGCTATCATGGATTTAATTGCATTAGGAAAATCAGTTATTACTCCAGCAGATGATCTTACACTAGCGGCACTTTTAAAATCACCTATCTTTGAATTTTCCGAAGACGAGCTTTTGCTGCTTGCAGCAGAACGCAATGGCTCCCTTGTAGACGCTCTATATAGCGATACTAGAAGTGAAAAATTCAAATCTGCAAAATTTATTTTTCAAAATTTTTGTGATGCCTCACACAGAGGTGGGCCTTTTTCTTTCTATTCGTTTGTTTTAGGGGCCTGCGGCGGACGGCAGTTGTTTAGAAAGCGATTTGGAGTCGAGGCAGATGATGTTATCGATGAATTTCTGCGGCTCGCGTTGGAACATGAACAAAAGCAAGCGCCGTCGTTACTTAAGTTTATTGATGATTTTATTTCGTCTGATTTTACCGTTAAGCGTGATATGGATTCTGGGCGAAATCAAATTCGCGTTATGACTGTTCACGGCGCAAAGGGCTTGGAAGCTCCAATCGTATACATGCCAGATACATTTGGAAATGCAGTAGATAAGAAAAGGCTTGATCCAATTTTTAATATATCCTCTAATCCTAATGAGTATATTCCCATATGGTCGCCTTCACAGGCGACAGACAGCAATATGATTGCTGAATTGCGTGAAGCCGCATTCAGAAAAGAAGCCGACGAGCATAGACGATTACTTTATGTTGCAATGACTCGTGCAAGAGATCGTTTATATATTCTTGGATTTAATAATAAAAAAAGTCGCCCGAAGGATTGCTGGTATTCTATTATTGAGACAGCGCTTTCTGATCAGATGCTTGATGTTTCGGATGGGTCCGCGCCTGTCGGGGCTAAGCGTTTGCAGCTGAAACCGTTTCCTGCGCTCGAACCAATCGCTCAACCGGTTCGTTTAGACGAAATAATTGAATTTCCTCAATGGGTTACCACGCCCCCTCCGCATGAGGAATATGTTAGGGAGCCGTTGCGGCCGTCGGAGGCGTTGGGATTTACACCGTCTAGAGTAAGGAATGCCGAAGCTCAACTTACCCCGAATGCCCGACGGCGCGGAATTTTGATTCATAAGTTATTGGAATATCTACCGGATATTGCGGAAGAGCAAAGATCTTTAAAGGCTCAAGAATACCTTAAAACGCAGGCGTTGGAGTTTAGCGCAGACGAGCAGATTTCTATCAGTGAGGCTGCCATTAAAACACTGAATTTATTGGATATTTCGCCACTTTTTTCAAAAGATAGCCGAGCGGAAATTGATATTGCTGGCGACCTTGAACGCGATGGCAAGCCTCCACGAGAGGTCATCGGGACGATTGATCGGATTGCTGTCACCGAAGATACTGTTTTCATTGGAGATTTTAAAACAATGGCGTCACCGCCACGCTCACCTGAGGAGGTGCCGGACCACACGGTTGCACAGCTTGCCGTCTATGGTTCACTGGCTTCGGGCATGTTTCCGGATAAAAAAATACGTTGTTTTGTGATATATACGGAAGGCCCAGAAGCAATAGAACTGCCGATTGAGATACTTAACAGAGCACTTTCGATTATTGAATGATAGATGTTCCCTTGACGATCTTGGTCCTCGTTCATAGGTTCAGGCCGAACAGCCCGATTCTGGGCCAAGGGGATAAAACATGACCGCCGCCGTAACCGATTCCAGCTTTGACGCTGATGTACTTAAATCCGCTGAACCCGTAGTTGTCGACTTCTGGGCTGAGTGGTGCGGCCCTTGCCGCATGATTGCTCCTGCCCTTGAAGACATCTCAAAGGAGATGGCTGGCAAGGTCAAGATCGTCAAATTGAATGTTGATGAGAACCCAGCCATTGCCGCGCAATATGGCATTCGTTCCATTCCTACTTTGATGATTTTCAAAGGCGGTGCGTTGGCCGCGCAGAAGGTTGGCGCAGCATCGAAGAATGATCTTTCAAAATGGATTTCTTCGGCCGTCTAATTTCGGCTTATCGGAAGAATACCAACGTCGTTAAAAGATAGGTCGGGATCAGTATACTTCCCGACCACAGCATATAACCAAAAAAGCTTGGCATTTTTACACCACGGTCTTTTGCAATCGCATAGACCATGAAATTTGGTGCATTTCCGATATAGGTATTGGCGCCCATAAAGACGGCACCTGCTGATATACCAATGAGCGTTAACGTATCTTGGTCCATCAAATGGTGAGCATCTCCCCCGGCAAGTTCAAAGAAGACAAGATAGGTTGGTGCATTATCGAGGAATGATGAGAGGATTCCTGTAAGCCAAAAATAGGCCTGCGGATTGGAAGCTCCATCAGCATGACTGACAAGTGCGACGAGTGGTGCAAAAGCACCTTGGGATCCCGCCTTTAACATGGCGATCACCGGAATCATTGTTATAAAAATTCCGGAAAATAATTTAGCCACTTCGAGGATTGGCCCCCAACTAAATTCATTATCCCTACGATCGCTCGACTTCGTGAGTTGAAGCGATGCGAGTGTAACTAAGATCATAATTCCATCACGCGCGACGTCTTGGCCTTCCAATGGAATACCTACAAGCGTTAAGAGAACGCCGGGCTTCCACGAAGCACTCATCAACACGGCCGCTATAATACATCCAATCAAAATAAAATTAATCGACCCGCTAATGCGAAGCTTGGAATCAGGCGTAGGATCGAGCTCTACACCTTCCTTCGCATGGAGATAAGTATCCAAAGCAATAAAGGCCGCAAGGACAATGACACCAACAAAAAGTGTTTCACGATAGAGATTGAGTGTTGTCCAAAAAAAACTTACTCCTTTTAAAAATCCTAAAAATAAAGGCGGATCACCGAGCGGAGTTAAAGATCCACCAATGTTGGAAACCAGGAAAATAAAAAACACCACAACGTGGACGTTATGTTTTCGATTATCATTGGCGCGAATGAGGGGGCGGATCAAAATCATTGATGCACCCGTCGTTCCGATGAGGCTTGCCAGGAGTGAGCCAATAATAAGAATAGCCACATTAGTGAAAGGCGAACCATGCAGATTGCCTCGAACGACAATACCACCCGCTGTTGTAAACAATGCAAGCAGCATAACAATAAAGGGGATATAGTCGAGAAAGACCGTGTGGATGAGTGCCGATAAAGTTTCGCTACTGCCCGCAATAACTAAAAGCGGCACCAGCACCAGCAACGACCAGAAGATTGCTACCTTGCCTTGATGCTGTTCCCACGCATGATGGTTTAGTAAGGGAAATATCGCGATGGAGACTAACAATCCTAAAAACGGTAATGCCCAAATAGGATTTAAGTTCGCACCATTGATACCATCAGATGCGAAGGCAGAATTTGACGATACAAGGACAGTGCAAAAACTAAAAAAGAGTTTTTGATAATGGCTCATAATTGGTCGACCTTCATCATTTCTTATCGCTTTTAAAATGGGTAGTAAGTGACCGCCTAACTCTTTACGTCCCCGAACCGCATTGCCAATTCAAACCCCCAAGCCAAGGGATCGTTGGGCTCAATCAAGAACTCACCCTCGCCCGCATAATAACCCTGCCCACCGACTTGAACGGTGACCGCATCGGACGCAGAAAATTTGACTCGGTCTTTCACTTTTCCGGTAAAGGGTTCGCCAGATATTCCTTTAAAGCTGCGGGTCGTATTCGGTTGAATTAAGCCTTTTGCATGATCAAGCGCCATACGCGCGGTGACGCCAGAACCTGTAGGACTCCGATCAATTTGCCGTTCAGCGAAGACACAAAGGTTCCAGCTTTCATCCGTGACTGCGGCATCGTCGGTAAGAATCGTTCCATAGAGAAAACCAAGGTCAGCGG
The DNA here is from genome assembly GCA_026461505.1 of Beijerinckiaceae bacterium. Taxonomy (GTDB): domain Bacteria; phylum Pseudomonadota; class Alphaproteobacteria; order Rhizobiales; family Beijerinckiaceae; genus CAIUPE01. Next base: position 14,610 of record JAPJMW010000055.1, on the reverse strand, counting down.
CTTCCGGGTGTGTAAGGGGTGTGCTGGCACGAACCTGATCCGTCAGGGCACCAGCAGCATTCACTAGCTCATTAATGGGCGTCTTGAAAAAATCGAGTCCAAAACGAGACGATGGGAGAATGCAATAAAATGCACCACCATACGAAATATCGGTCGTGATCGAGCCAAAGCCAGGAACATCAATTTTAAGATCGCGTACAAAAGGAAAAGCGGGCACGCTCTCAAAACTGACATGCGTCACTTCTCCCTTTTCGACCGTGCAGGCAAGACGCAAAAGTCCACAAGGAGCCTCGATCGCAAAAGCCGTGATTGGTTCGGTCTTGGGCACCAAACCCTGATCAACAATCCACCGCCCGATGGCGATGGTCGCGTGTCCGCACATTGTTGAGTAACCTTCATGATGCGTGAAGAGGACTCCAATGACTGCTTCAGGGTGTGAAGACTCGACCGGAATAACACCATACATACCTGAATGTCCGCGTGGCTCATAATTCATAGCCCGACGGAGATGATCATGATTTTCCTTAGCATCTCGCCGCCGATCCAAAATCGTTGGCCCTTTTAGCAAAGGATAACCCTTTGTCACGATACGCACCGGCTCACCAGCCGTATGCATGTCAGTATAACCTAGGCGTGTAAGTGTCATGTGGTGCGCCTTTTACTACAATCTACCATCTGGATTTCCGAGTGTGGGGTAAGCTTGCTTTGGTTTCAAGCACGGCGCATGCTGATATCCCATTTAATGTTTGGGGGGTGACCATGCAAAGAGCATTGCAGATCGGCATCATTGGATTAGCCATTATGCTGGGCAGCGGGGTGGCGGCACATGCTGATTCAATCGATGGCACGTGGTGCTCGGAGCGCGATCATCGGCAGATGACCATTACGGGGCCTAATGCGACACTACCCGGAGGGCGGCACATTATCGGGGAATATACCCGGCATCGTTTTAGTTTTTCGATTCCCATGCCCGACGCCGATGCGGGAAAGATGATGGTCTTGCGATTAATGGGCGAACTATTGATGGTATCGGTTATAACTTCGGCCGATGGCTCGATGCCATCGGAACCTGAGAATTGGAAACGCTGTGAATTAACAAGCTAATCCGGCCACGTCTCATTAGCTGCCAAAATTTCACCCGCCAAATAGAGCGACCCCGTCATTAAAATGCGCGGCGGAACGTGCCATGAGCGACCGGTAATCAAATGCAGGGCCGTGATAAAGCTATCGGAAATCTGGGCGTTCAATCCTGCCGCTTCAGCCATCGCAGCAACCGCTTCCGGAGAGCGCGCCATTTTTTGGCTTGGTATGGGGACCGCAATAACTTCCTCAGCCACTCCGCTAAAGGCTTGCAGGAAGGCGGAAGAATCCTTTGTCGCCAACATCCCTACGATCATAATAAGCGGGCGTGGAAGGCGCTTCTGGAAATCGCGCATAGCGGCAGCCAGCACTTTGCCTCCGTCCGGATTATGCCCGCCATCGAGCCAAAGTTCAGCGCCTTCAGGGATCGACTGTGTGAGTGTACCATGGCGCAGGTTTTGAAGACGTGCAGGCCAAGAGGCATTGGCAATGCCTTGCTCAAACGCGGATATCGGTAATGAAGCAAAGCCAGCCGCCCTTAATGCGGCAATAGCGGTTCCAGCATTCGATTGCTGATGCTTTCCGGGTAACCGTGGAAGAGGCAAGTCAAGCAGTCCTGCTTCGTCTTGATAGATCAGTCGACTGTCTTCTTCATAGGCTTGATACTGTTGCCCGCTAGCAATGAGGGTAGCACCTGCTTTGAACGCTTGTCTTTCAAGCACAGCTTCTGCTTCAGGATGTTCTTGTTGTGCGATAATTGCAGGAACGCCACGCTTAAAAATGCCAGCCTTAGCTTTGGCGATCAATTCAAGCGTATCGCCCAAATATTCGGAATGATCCATCGATACAGGTGTGACGATGGTGGCAAGCGCCGTGTCAATCACATTGGTTGCATCAAACTCGCCACCTAAACCTACTTCCAACAACAGTACATCGGCGGGATTTTCGGAAAAGAGAAGAAAGGCGGCAGCCGTTGTCATTTCAAAAACGGTAATGGCGTCACCATTATTGGCAGCTTCGCAACGCTCAAAAGCATCAACAAGAAGCGCCTCCGAAACAAGCTTGCCACCACCTGTCGCGCCTAAGCGAATACGCTCATGGAAACGAACAAGGTGCGGCGAAGTATAAACGTGAACTTTAAGATCAGCGGCTTCCAAAATTGATCGCATAAAAGCAACCGTGGAGCCTTTGCCATTGGTACCTGCAGCATGAATAACAGGTGGCAATTGACGATGCGGATTGCCGAGCGCATCGAGTAGACGCGTCAATCGACCAAGGGATAAATCGATAAGTTTAGGATGGAGCGCTAAAAAGCGCTCCATCAAAAGATCGGATGCATTCATCCTATTGTACTCAGCGTGCAACCGTCATCATGATTTCAACGGTATAGATCGGCGCAGCAAGTTTTGACTCAACAGTTGCACGAGCTGGCGTTGAACCTGGAACAATCCACGCATCCCATTCGGCATTCATTTCGGCAAAAGTCGAAATATCGGAAAGCCAGATATTGGTCGACAAAATCTTTGTCTTATCGGTGCCGGCTTCTGCCAAAATGGCGTCGATTTGTTGCAGAATATCTTTGGTCTGTTCGCCAACGCTTTTGCCCTTAGCCGCATCTGCGACCTGACCTGCGAGGTAAACGGTATTGCCGTGAATGACGGCCTTGCTCATGCGGGGACCCGCGCCAATGCGTGTAATCGTCATGGATAATTTCCTTTGTTGCTTAGCGTTACCCCGACCCACCGAAGCACGCACGGCAAATGCCCTAGCTTGCATTAGGCCTATACGCAACCCGGCGGGTGTTGCCCAAGCCTGTCCATGAGAGTAGGAAAGCCCATTAAACGGGCTTTTGGCTTGAAGGAAACTATCGATGGATCGCGAATATTTGGTTGAACGACGTAAATTGAGCCGCCGCGTGACGTTTTGGCGCGCTTTGACGTTCCTGATTGCGCTTGTAATCATCCTTGTGGCGGGATTTTATGCGGCAGGTGGCGGCCAGATGGAACGGCGATTGGCCCATATCGCCAAATTGAAAATCTCAGGCGTGATCACCGGCGATGACGCGACCATAAAGCTGATTCACGATGTTGAAGAGAGCAATGCCAAAGGGGCTCTGATTATTATTGAAAGCCCAGGCGGCACCGTCACGGGTTCGGAGGCTCTATATGAGGCTTTGAGAAAGCTTTCGGCCAAGAAGCCAACGGTAGCCATTGTTGACGGTATGGCAGCCTCTGGCGGCTTTATTGCCGCTATCGGCACCGATCATATTATCGCCCGCGAAACCTCTATTGTCGGCTCTATTGGCGTTTTATTCCAATATCCCGATGTCGTGCGGATGCTTGATTTGATTGGTGTAAAGGTTGAATCGATCAAATCATCGCCTTTGAAGGCGGCCCCGAGCCCGATTGAATCGGCAACGCCTGAATCCCGTGCAGCGATTGCGGCCTTGGTCAATGCCAATTTCGAATGGTTCAAGGCGCTTGTCAAAAATCGTAGACATCTGGACGATACTCAATTGGCTGCGGTGTCCGATGGACGGGTCTTTACTGGCAAGCAAGGCGTTGAGTTGATGCTCGTTGACGAATTGGGTTCTGAAGATCAGGCGATCGCTTGGCTGGAAAAAGAACGGAGTTTATCAAAAGGCTTGCCCGTTCGCGAATGGCATCCGCATGGTCTCGCCGAACGGTGGGGGCTTACAGAAAACGCTGCCTCCATCCTCAAAATGGCGGGATTTGAGAAGATTGGTTCGGCTCTAGAGCAACTTGGAGAAGCCTCTCGGGCGCATGTGCTTGACGGTATGCTGGTCCTCTGGCACCCTTAAGATCCAATAGTTACAAGGGTTTCGATCCGCCATCGGCGCTTACAGATAGAAGAAGCAGAATGATTAAGTCAGAACTCGTTCAGAAAATTGCGGATCAATATCCGGAACTTTACCAACGCGACGCGGAAAACGTCGTCAATGCTATACTCGATGAGATCGTTGATGCGTTGGCACGGGGCGATCGTGTCGAAATTCGCGGCTTCGGTGCTTTTTCTGTGAAGAAGCGCGATGCACGGCTCGGCCGCAATCCGCGCACTGGCGAACATGTATCCGTTGCAGAGAAGGTCGTACCGGTCTTTAAAGCTGGCAAAGAAATGCGCTTCCGCTTGAATATGGAAGCGCCAAGCCGCTAAGCGATTTTACAACGAGGATATCATGACGGCATGGCTGCGGGCGGTTATCCTTGTTCCCGTAGCGGTGGCGATGGTGAGTTTCGCGCTTGCCAATCGAACCTTCATTTCACTGCGGCTTGATCCTTTTGATGTGATTGATCCTCCGCCAACTTTTGAAATGCCGCTATTTCTGCCCATTTTTGTGGGTGTGATGGTGGGTATCCTCATCGGTGGGATGGCGATGTGGATCTCGCAAGGGCGGCATAGGCGGGCGGTTCGCATGCATTTACGGACCATTGAGATGCAGCGCCGACAGGCCGACTAACTCGCCAAATTGCGGGATGTTCAACAGCTGCCTCCTACTCCCTTTATCGGCTGAACAGAAGCCACGAGGAAATCATGAAAGTTTTATCGGCCGCGGATATTGATGCAGCGTTAGACCCAGTTTTACTGGCCGATGCGCTGGCCCATGCCTTCCGCGCGGAAATTGTGGCGCCCGTTCGGCATCACCATGAGATTGAACGTCCGGACGCCGATGCGACGCTTCTTTTGATGCCCGCATGGACCGGACGTGACGCACAAAGCCCTTTTGTTGGCACCAAGATTGTCACCGTCTATCCGGGCAATGGAGCCAAGGACCTTCCCGCCGTGATGGGCACCTATCTTTTACTCGATGGCGCAACGGGTGCGCCTTTGGCCGCGATGGATGGCGCTAGGCTCACGGTTTGGCGGACAGCGGCCGCCTCGGCGCTCGCCGCACGGTATTGCGTGCGGCCTGACGCTTCGAAAATGGTGATGGTAGGAGCCGGTGCGCTTGCCCCATTCTTTATCAAAGCCCATTGCGCGACGAGCCCGATTAAGGAGGTTTCCCTGTGGAACCATCGCTCAGAACGCGCCGAGGCTGTCGCGTCCGAATTGCGGCAGGAAGGCTATCCGGTCCGTGCGGTGACGAATTTAGAGGTAGCGGTGCGCGAGGCCGATCTGATTTCAACCGCCACGCTTTCAAGCGAGCCATTGGTGCGGGGCGAATGGCTGAAGGCCGGTGCTCATCTGGATTGCGTCGGAGCCTTTAAACCCTCGATGCGGGAAACCGATGACGAGGCGGTCAAACGCGCGAGCCTTTTCTGTGATACCCGTGGCGGCGCTTTAAAAGAGGGCGGCGATTATGCCCAACCACTCGCAGCGGGAATCATAAGCGAGAGCGATATCAAGGCCGATTTATATGATTTAACGCGCGGCAAACATCGCGGTCGGGCCAGTTCGCAGGAAATTACGATGTTTAAGTCGGTCGGCGCCGCGATTGAGGATTTGGCGGCGGCTATGCTGGTTTGGGAACGCGTCGGGCAGGCGTAAATCAAATTCAACGCCGATATAGACTTGCCTCAGACGCTGTGCGAAACCGTTGCGATGTCCACGATCATCAAAATTTGCGGATTAAAAACGCCCGAAACGCTGGCTGTGGCTTTGGATGCCGGGGCGGATTGGGTCGGATTTGTATTTTTCACGAAATCTCCGCGCCATATTACCCATCATGAAGCCCAAGCGCTGGGAAATCTTGTGCAAGGGCGAGCCAAAAAAATAGCGTTGATTGTTGATGCCGATGACGATGCGATTGCCGCTATTGTTGATGCGCTTAGGCCCGATATGCTCCAATTACACGGCTCGGAGGCTCCAGAGCGTGTTGCAGTGATCTGTGCGACATTTGGCCTGCCCCTTATCAAGGCGGTCGGTATTTCCGATTCAGACGACATAAAGGCAGCGCGCAGCTATGAAAGTGTAGCGGATTGGCTCTTGTTGGATGCCAAGCCGCCAAAAGGCGCCGATTTGCCGGGTGGTAACGGGGTGCGGTTTGATTGGAACCTGTTAGCGGGACTTGACCTTGCAAAGCCCTTTATGGTCTCAGGTGGATTAGACCCCGCCAATGTTGCCGAAGCCATAATGGTTTCGAATGCTCAGGGCGTCGATGTGTCCTCTGGCGTTGAAAGCACGCCAGGCGTTAAAGATGCGGCTCGGATCAAAGCTTTTAATGAGGCCGCTCGCGAGGCGGATCGGATAAGATTGGGAAGGAAGACGGCTCAATGACCATTCAACAGACGCTCAATTCGTTCCGGACGGGACCGGATGAGACCGGGCATTTTGGTAATTTCGGCGGTCGCTTTGTCGCCGAAACGCTGATGCCACTTATTCTCGATCTGGAAAAAGCCTACACCGAGGCGAAAGCCGATCCGGCGTTTCACGCGGAGCTTACCTCCTTCCACACACATTATGTCGGCCGCCCTAGCCCGCTTTACTTTGCCGAACGCCTTACCGAGCATGTGGGCGGCGCAAAAATCTATTTAAAGCGCGACGAGCTAAACCACACCGGCGCGCATAAAATCAACAATGTGCTCGGCCAAATTTTGTTAGCCCGCCGCATGGGCAAAACGCGTATCATTGCCGAGACGGGTGCGGGCCAACATGGCGTTGCAACGGCCACAGCCTGCGCGCGGTTCGGGCTCAAATGCGTCGTCTATATGGGTGCCGTTGATGTGGAGCGGCAGAAGCCGAATGTGTTCCGTATGCGCATGTTGGGAGCAGAGATCGTTCCCGTCGTGTCAGGCTCCAAGACGCTCAAAGACGCGATGAATGAAGCGTTGCGCGATTGGGTTTCGAATGTGGAAGATACATTCTATTGCATTGGTACATCGGCAGGGCCTCACCCCTACCCGATGATGGTGCGTGATTTTCAATCGATTATTGGCAAAGAAGCGCGCGAGCAAATGCTGGAACGCGAAGGCCGCTTACCGGATTCGCTCGTTGCATGTATTGGCGGCGGTTCCAACGCAATTGGGCTGTTCCATCCTTTCCTCGACGATGCTTCCGTTGCGATCTATGGCGTTGAAGCCGCAGGCCACGGCGTTGCTTCCGGTGCACATGCGGCATCACTGAATGGTGGGCGTCCTGGTGTTCTCCATGGCAACCGAACCTATTTGCTGATGGATGCCGATGGTCAAATTGCCGAAGCGCATTCCATCTCGGCCGGACTTGATTATCCCGGCATTGGGCCTGAGCATGCATGGCTGCATGACACAGGCCGCGTAACCTATCTCTCGACGACGGATTCAGAAGCGCTTGAAGCATTTCAACTTCTTTCAAAGCTCGAAGGGATCATCCCGGCATTAGAGCCGGCGCACGCTATTGCACGCGCCGTTGAAATCGCCGCTTCGAAGCCAAAAGATCATCTCATGATCGTTAATCTGTGCGGTCGTGGGGACAAGGATATTTTCTCGGTAGCCGAGCATTTGGGTGGCATGGAATGACAACACGTATCGATACACGCTTTGCAGCCCTCAAATCTGAAGGGCGCGCCGCGCTTGTAACCTTTGTGATGGCGGGCGATCCTGACCATGCAACGGCACTTGAAATTATTAAGGCTTTGCCAAAGGCTGGTGCTGATCTCATTGAAATCGGCATGCCTTTTACCGATCCGATGGCAGATGGGCCGGCTATTCAAGCGGCTGGTCTTCGCGCTTTAGCAGGTGGTGAAACGCTTCATAGCACCATTGATATTGTTCGTGCCTTTCGGGTGAACGACACGGAAACGCCCATCATCTTAATGGGTTATTTCAACCCGATTTATATCTACGGCGTTGAGACTTTTCTTAAAGACGCGAAAGAAGCGGGTGTTGATGGCTTGATCGTTGTCGATTGTCCGCCAGAAGAAGATGATGAATTGTGCAAACCCGCTCTTAAAGCAGGGTTGAATTTCATTCGCCTTGCTACGCCTACCACAGACGAAAAGCGTCTACCGAAAGTTCTCTCTAATACATCGGGCTTTGTTTATTACGTCTCAATTACGGGCATTACCGGATCAGCTACGCCAGATTTTAGCAAAGTGGCGACCGCCGTTGCACGGATCAAGGCCCATACCCAATTACCAGTAGCTGTTGGATTTGGCGTGAAGACCGCTTCCGACGCCTCAGCCATTGCAAAAGGCGCTGATGGTGTCGTTGTCGGATCGGCGCTCGTTGAAGCTGTTCGAAAGTCACTCGATGCCGATGGCAAAGCGACCTCGAAAACAATTGGCGCGGTTACCGCGCTTGTGAGCGAAATCGCGGCTGGCGTTCGCGCCGTTAAAAAGTAAGTCGACGAAGAGGAATTGACTATGGAAACGATGAACTGGATCTCCAATGTCGTCAGGCCAAAGATCAGGTCGTTTTTAAAGCGTGATACGCCACAAAATCTTTGGATCAAATGTCCGGAGAGTGGTCAGCTTGTCTTTTCCAAAGATGTTGAAGCCAATTTAAACGTTATTCCTGGCTCGGATTATCATATGCGGTTGGCCGCTGTACCGCGTTTGAAATCAATGTTTGACGATGGCGTTTATGAAGAAATCGCACTTCCAGAAGTGCCGCTTGATCCGCTTAAATTTCGCGATGAAAAGCGGTATGTCGATCGTCTACGGGATGCAAAAACAAAGACGCAATTGATTGATGCGGTTAAAATCGTAACCGGTAAAGTTGAAGGCGTCAATCTGACGATCGGCGTGCAGGATTTCGATTTTATGGGCGGCTCCCTTGGGATGGCGGCTGGCGAGGCTGTGATCAAAGGAATGGAAACGGCCATCCAGAAAAAAACATCTTTCGTGCTCTTCGCCTCATCCGGTGGCGCCCGCATGCAAGAAGGCATGTTCTCGCTGATGCAAATGCCCCGCACAACCGTTGCCGTGCGGTGCCTACGCGATGCAAGACTGCCCTATATCGTTGTGCTTACCAATCCGACGACCGGCGGCGTTACGGCCTCCTACGCGATGCTGGGCGATATTCACATTGCCGAGCCGGGTGCCTTGATTGGCTTTGCCGGGCCGCGGGTGATTGAGCAAACGATCCGTGAAAAATTACCTGAAGGCTTTCAGCGCTCCGAATTTCTTAAAGCCCATGGCATGGTGGATATGGTTGTGCATCGGCATGAATTGAAGGCCACCATTGCGCGCCTATGCCGTACGCTCACCAATGCGCCCAAAAAGGCCGCCTGAAGACGTCATACGGCTTGAATTGCTATTGATGGAGCACGCCTTAACCGCTGCTTAATCGCGGCTTGATACAGCTTGCCCGAGCGATGTGGGCGGCGAGATTCAACGGGCATGAACGATAAGCGCGATAGACGCGAGCCGTATTTTGAAGACGGCACTCCGCCTGCGCGACGCGTGGCGGACGAAAATGCGACCGCTAACCCAACAAAGCGCGCGCAAAAGCGCTCACCGGAACCCGAGCCCGCCGAAAGCCAAACCGAACGGCGGAAGAACCGCGGCTCGCGTCAAAAAAATAGGGCCCCGGAAAAAAAGCGCCGTTCATTGATCGGGCGTGCGTTTTATTGGACGACCGTCCTTGGCCTTTGGGGCTTTATTGCGCTGTGCGGCCTTATTGCTTTTCATGCATCAAAATTGCCGCCAATTGATCAATTAGCTGTACCAAAGCGTCCGCCCAATATCGCCATTTTGGGATCCGACGGAACCTTGCTGGCTAATCGCGGTGAAACAGGCGGACGAGAAGTCGCGCTGAATGAATTGCCCAAATATTTGCCACAAGCGTTTATCGCCATTGAAGATCATCGCTTCTATAGCCATTGGGGTATTGATCCCGTTGGTATCGCGCGTGCTGTCGTTAAAAACGTGATACGCGTCGGCGGTGGTATTCAAGGCGGCTCAACGCTCACACAGCAGCTTGCTAAAAATTTATTTCTAACGCAAGAGCGAACCGCTTCTCGTAAAATTCAAGAAGCCATTCTTGCCTTATGGCTGGAGCAGAAATTCAGTAAAGATCAAATTCTCGAACTCTATCTTAATCGCGTTTATTTTGGCGCCGGCGCCTATGGCGTTGAAGGTGCGGCGCAGAAATATTTTGGAAAATCGGCGCGTGAGGTAACCATCGCCGAAGCGGCAATCTTAGGGGGATTGGTTCAATCGCCCTCCCGTCTTGCACCAAATCGTAATCCCGATGCTGCCCATGCGCGTGGAGCCTTGGTGTTAGCTGCAATGCAACGCGAAGGGTTTATATCCGAGCCGCAAATGAAAGAGGCTCTCGCCCATCCAGCTGAGCCTGCCAAGCCTAAGGGAATAGGATCTATTCTCTATGCAGCCGATCATGTGATCGACGTCCTCGACGAACTCGTGGGTACGATTGACAGTGACGTGATTGTAACCACCACGATTAATCCTTTGATGCAGTCTTATGCTGAAAAAGCGGTGACGGACGAATTACAGATCAAAGGAGCAAAATATGGCGTGACACAAGGCGCGCTTGTTTCGCTCGATAGCGATGGGGCCATTCGCGCTTTAGTTGGCGGGCGCTCTTATGCCGACAGCCAGTTCGACCGGGCAACAAGCGCCAAACGACAACCGGGTTCTGCCTTTAAGCCCTTCGTCTATTTAGCGGCGCTTGAAAAAGGACTTACGCCGGAAACCATCCGCGATGATGCGCCGATCAACATCAAAGGATGGCAACCTGAAAACTATGCCAAAGACTATCGCGGTCCAGTGACCTTAACCGAAGGGCTTTCGCAGTCCCTCAATACCGTTGCTGTAAGGCTGGGCTTGGAAGTAGGACCAAGGATGGTGGCGAATGTGGCGCAAAGGCTTGGCATTAAATCTAAACTCGATGTCAATGCTTCCATCGCCTTAGGCACTTCCGTTGTAACGCCGCTTGAGCTGACAGGCGCTTATACGAGTTTTGCAAATGGGGGCGTTTTGATCAGCCCCTATATCATCACCGAAGTTATTTCACGCGATGGTGATCTCATTTATACACGAGCCGATAGCCAGACACGGCAAGTGATTGATCCGACTTATCTTGCCGAACTCAATGTGATGATGCGTGAGACTATTAAAAGCGGCACCGCGAAAAAAGCTGATTTGCCCGGATGGGATGCAGCAGGAAAAACCGGTACGAGCCAGGATTTTCGCGATGCTTGGTTTATTGGTTATACAAGTTCGTTGGTGACAGGTATCTGGCTGGGCAATGATGATAATTCGCCGACGAAACATGTAGCAGGTGGAAGTCTTCCGGTCGAAATTTGGTCGCGCTATATGAAGCAGGCGTTAGCCAAAACAGCACCTGCTCCGCTGCCCGCAAGCAACACGCCTCCAGCTGATTTATTTGCCGGATGGAACTTACCTTGGATATCGGGAAAGCCAACAGAACCGACGTCTGCCCTGCGCCCCTCTGCACCAATTCCCGCTGGTAATTAATCGTTTCTCGCTATTGGTAGCGATGGAGCGACGAGCCATTTCGCTTCAGCCATATTTCGGCTTTTTCATAATCGGGAAAAAGACTTTCGACAACGCGCCAATAGCGCGCCGAGTGATTAAGCTCTTTGAGATGCGCCACTTCATGCGCGGCAAGATAATCCAGAATATCGGAAGGCGCCAAAATCAAGCGCCACGAAAAATTCAATCGACCGGAACTGGAGCATGATCCCCAACGGCTCGTGGTATCTTTAAGTGCAATATGCCGCGCTGGAAGGCCCAACATCGCGGTGTATCTCTCAACCGCACGATCTAAATCATGATGCGCTTGTTTTTTAAGGAAGTCTTTGATCCGCCGAAGCGTGTATTCTGCTTTGCCGGCAACGATGATGAGGTTTTCGCCTCTCTCATTAATTTCTGTCCAAACCGTGCCGCGCGCTTGCGGGCGGTGTTCGATAAGATGCGGCTCACCTCTGAGCGGAATTATCGAACCCGGCTGACACAGAATGGGTGTTACGAATTTCTTATGGCGCTCGGCAATCCATCCGCCATGGCGCAAGGGAATATGGGTGGCTTGGACAAGGCTTCCCTTAAGCGGCATGGTGAGGGTTATTTCGCGCTTCACCACGCTGGCGCGGAGCGTGTAACGTCGCGCCGACGCGCTGCGCTTTAGGGCGACACGAAAAGTGTCCTCTCCGTGCGGAACCTCAAGATGCGTTGGCGGAGGCGCTTTTGGCTTGCGCGACAAAAAGGGAATCATCGGACAATGCTGCCCTTTGATCGCCTGTTTGTCATCTCTTGATCGAACCTCTTACGCGCCAACCACTTTTAAAGACGCTTTGCCTTTAACCGACTTTGCAGGCTGCTCTGCGCTTGCAGCCATAAAGGCTGCGATGCGGGGGGCAATTTCATTGCGGAAGCGAGAGCCGTTAAACACACCGTAATGGCCCACTTTTGGCTGTACCCAATGAACGCGGCGTTCGTCGGGAATATTGACGCATAAAGTATGCGCCGCCTGGGTTTGACCGACGCCCGAAATATCGTCGCGTTCGCCTTCAACCGTCATCAAGGCGCAGCGACGAATGGCCTTCAAATCAACCGGCTTATCGCGATGCATCATCTCGCCTTTGGGCAATGCATGGCGGACAAACACCGTATCGACCGTTTGCAAATAAAACTCGGCGGTCAGATCCATCACGGCCATATATTCATCGTAAAAATCGATGTGCTTATCGGCGGAATCGCCATCGCCATGAACGAGATGGTTAAACATTTCGCCATGCGCTTCAATATGGCGATCAATATTCATGGCCATAAAACCGGAGAGCTGCAAAAAGCCAGGATAGACTTCGCGCATAAAGCCGGGATTGGGCAATGGCACCTTTACGATGCAGTTCTGCTTAAACCATTCGATGCCACGGTCCTGCGCCAATTGATTGACCTTTGTTGGGCTTTCCCGCGTATCAATCGGGCCACCCATCAGCGTCATCGAATAGGGCGTTGACGGATCTTCTTCCGCTTCCATGCGGGCAATGGCGGCAATCACCGGAACGGCAGGCTGGCAGACAGCCATCAGATGCACATCGGGACCCAAAAGCTGGGCCATGGCGATCACATAATCGATATAATCATCGAGATCGAAACGACCGTGATTCAAGGGCACCGTGCGCGCGTCGGTCCAATCCGTGATGTAGACGTCATGGGTCGGCAAAAACGCCTCTACCGTGCCGCGCAATAGCGTGGCGTAGTGGCCCGACATTGGCGCAACGATCAGCACTTTAGGCTGCTGAGCGGCTTTGCGTACGCCTTGTTTGCGGAAATGAAGCAGGTTGCAGAACGGCCGGGTCCAGACCACTTCCTCGATGATAGCAACGGTCTGGCCGCCGCTGGTCATGTCATTGAAGTTGAATTCCGGCTTTCCATAGCGCCGGGTGGCCCGTTCAAACATCTCGCACGCCGCCGAAATGCTCCGGCCGAACGGCGAGTGTGTCATCGGGTTGACGGGATTGTTGTAAAAGAGCTTGGTCGATCCAGCCAGAGCGCGTGCCGGGCCCAAAAGCGCATGGGTCGCTTCATACCACATATAATAAGGCAACTGCATTCGATTAACTCCCGCAATGGACCGTGCCGACACCTAATTTTGCACCGCACAAAAAGGACCATAGCGCCAATTGAGACGGATATGCAATTATTCGTAGGTACGATGCCCTAATTTTTGGATTATCCAGCGATATCAACGCCAAATCCCTAAATTCGCGATTATCTGCCTCAATACCTCGAGCCTTGGCCCGCAAATAATGATCATTTTGACTGAATTATGAACCGATGGTGTGAACAGGGCGTAAACCCCCTTTGAGCGTATCACAGCCGGAGTTTGACGTAATGAATGACATTTCAGGCACGAACGATTTGGCCGATCGGTCTCTCCTCATCGTGGATAGCGAAAAGCCGTTTGTTGCGCGGTTTGTCAGGGAAATGGAACAGCGCGGGTATAAGGTGTCTAGCGCTGATACGGCCAAAGCCGGCCTTGCCGCTATTGAAAACTCTCCTCCGGCCTACGCGGTAGTCGACCTCAAATTAGGCGATGGCAACGGTTTGGAATTGATCGCAGCCCTGTCGAAAAGACGCCCCGGCGCAAAAGGCGTGGTCGTAACGGGTTACGCCAATATCGCGACGGCAGTGGCCGCGCTAAAGCTTGGTGCAACGGATTACCTGACAAAACCAACCGAAATCGATGAAATTGAACGGGCTTTTCGCGCCGATGGCTCCATTCTTATCGCCCCGCCCGAAAATCCGATGTCGCCTGACCGGGTGCGTTGGGAGCATATTCAGCGCGTGTACGAGCAATGTAACCGCAACGTCTCGGAAACGGCCCGTCGGCTGACCATGCATCGGCGAACCCTTCAACGCATTCTAGCCAAGCGCGCCCCACGCTAAAGCGACGCGCCTGATCAGTTGCCGAGACGCAACGGATCGGCTAAAAGGCGGCTAAGGTCTGCACCCGTAGCTCAGCTGGATAGAGCGTTGCCCTCCGAAGGCAAAGGTCACACGTTCGAATCGTGTCGGGTGCGCCAATTCTAACCCATAAAATCGCAACTAAACTGCTGTAATGCAACGATATTTTAATCGTGGCTTATGGTGTTGAAATCGTGCGG
>JAPJMW010000054.1 GCA_026461505.1 Beijerinckiaceae bacterium | reverse complement strand
CAAGTAATCCGCCAAACATTTTGCGCGCTTCGGTTTCAACGCTGCCTTCGCTATGCAGCAAGTCGACAGCGCCGCGCAGTTCTTCGGTCGCGGAAAGAACGGCCACGTTTTCCCCAATTCGGAAGCCAAAAGGCCGCAAAATACCGCGTACGACGGCCTCAATGGCGAGCGTCAATGGACCAAACAGCGCAACCGCAAGGGCTACGGGACGTGCCAACAAGAGCGCCGAACGGTCCGGCGTGGAAATCGCCATCGTCTTCGGCATCACTTCGGCGAAGATAATGATCAGGATCGACATCACAACAGTGGCGTAAATGGCACCCTCTGCGCCGAAAAACTGCACGAGTACGCTCGTTGTAAAAGCGGACGCGCCGATGTTGACGATCGAATTGCCGATCAGCATCGCGCCGATCAAACGCTCTTTGGCCAAAAGCAATCGATTGATAATGCCTGCCCGCTCGTCGCCAGAGCTTTCAAGCGCGTGCATACGGGCGCGCGATGCGGCCGTTAGCGCTGTCTCCGAGCCCGAAAAAAAGGCCGAAAGGGCAAGGCAGAGAATAACAATACCCAAAGCCAGAAAGGGGTCGGTGTGAATTTCGACGCTTTCCATCGTGCTTAACCTCTATCCATGTGCAGATGTTCATCCAAATAGGCGCGAACATCGTCGGTCGCCACATCGTTTGCGATAAAGCTTTCACCTATTCCGCGAGCGAGAATGAAGGTGAGTTTTCCGCGCTTTACTTTTTTATCTTGCGCCATCGCATCCAAAATGGCGGCTGAATCGGCATTCCATCCCGGAATATCGCGAATATGGGTTGGCAGTCCCACTTGCTTAAGATGCGCTTCAATCCGGACAGCGTCTTGACCATTGCACAATCCAAGCTTGGTCGAGAAGCGGAACGCGCAGCACAGGCCAATGGCTACAGCCTCGCCATGCACCAAACGAGCGCCGTCATAAGCCACGATACGCTCGAAGGCATGCGCGAACGTATGGCCAAGATTAAGCAAAGCGCGATCACCGTCCTCGCGCTCATCGCGCATGACAATCGCGGCTTTAGCCTTGCACGAAACCTCGATCGCATGGACGCGATCAGGGCCTCCGGCAAAAATACCAGAATAATGTGCTTCAAGCCAATTGAAGAAAGGGGCGTCCGAAATCAGCCCATATTTGACGACTTCGGCATAACCCGCAGCAAATTCTCGTTTTGAAAGCGTATCGAGCACATCCACATCGGCCAGAACGAGGCTCGGCTGATGAAAAGCACCGATCAGGTTTTTGCCATGAGACGAATTTACACCGGTCTTGCCACCCACCGACGAGTCCACTTGCGCCAGCAATGTCGTGGGAATTTGCACGAACCGCATCCCACGACGGGTAATCGCCGCTGCAAAGCCCGCTAGATCACCGACAACGCCACCGCCTAAAGCCACGACGAGATCGCCACGTTCCATCTTGGCGGATAAAATACCGTCGACCACCCGATCAAGCTCAGTCATGGATTTCGAGCGCTCACCAGAAGGCACGCGGATCGCGGCCGTACGGATGCCTGCTGCCTTCAAACTATCTTCCAATACCGGCAGATGGATCCCCGCCACCGTTTCGTCGGTGACGATCGCGCAGGCTGCACCGGGCGCTAAAGCGGCTATCCGCTCGCCCGCTTCCTCCAAAAGATTACTGCCAATGGCAATGTCATAGGCGCGACCGGGTAAATCGACACGAACATGCGCTTGCGAAAGAGGCTTTGTCGTCACGAGAGGAACTCCGATACCGAGATGACGCGAAATCGCTGCGATGATTTCATCAACGATCACATCATGGGCAACATCACGTGATTGAATGTGAAGATCGGTCAGTGCATAGACGGGATACCGCAGATCCATCAGGCCTTTTAAAGTCCCTTCCGGATCGGGATTTTGCAAAAGTGGTCGGTTTGAGCGCTTTCTCACCCGTCGCATCAACACATCGAAATCGGCCTTTAACCAAATCGAGATGCCCTGTTCGCCGATAAGCTGGCGGGTTGCGTCATTCATATAAGCGCCACCACCCGTCGCCAAAATCATCGGCCCGTCGCCCAACAAGCGCGCGATCACGCGCTGTTCGCCTTGCCTAAATTCAGCCTCGCCGCGCTTTTCGAAAATCTCAGGAATGGTCATGTCCGCGGCACGTTCAATTTCGGTATCCGCGTCGAAAAAAGGTAGACCGAGACGTTGCGATAAACGCTTGCCGACAGAGCTTTTGCCTGCTCCCATCATGCCGACCAAAACAATCGACCGCGACCCTAGCGCCTTCGAAATCGGCGCCATTTTATCGGGCTCGCGTGCGCCATCGCTTGAGCCGCCAAATGCTTCCACGTTCGTAACTCCCGTCGTCTTCGCGCATGCTCATAGCATAGCGTCGACGAATCTTGCATCATGGTTCGTATAAAGAGTTTTGAGTGCTCATGATGCCGGATGCCATTGATGGGTTTTTAGCCATGCTTGCCGCGGAGCGCGGAGCGGCAAAAAACACGATTGAGGCCTATCGCCGCGATCTTGAGGGGGCGCAATCGGTGTTGGATCGTGGCGGCGTGACGCTTTTAGATGCCACGACCGAGGATTTGCGGGACTATCTCACACTTCTTGATCAGTCGGGGCTCAAAGCCTCAACCGCTGCCCGAAAACTCGCCGCATTGCGGCAATTTTATCGGTTTCTCTATGCCGAAGGGCAAAGGGGGGAAGATCCGGCACAAGCCCTTTCTGGTCCGAAACAGGGCCGTCCTTTACCTAAAACGCTTTCCATCGCCGATGTCGACCGGCTGCTATCGGTTGTGCAAGAGGGCATTCAAAATGCCGATAGGCCCGAAAGCGAGCGCTTCCGCTCAGCCAGAATGGTCGCGTTGCTGGAACTACTCTACGCCACGGGCTTGCGCGTTTCTGAGCTTGTATCGCTGCCCATCCGTGCGGCGCGAACGAAAGATCGACTCTTGGCCGTTAAAGGCAAAGGCGGGCGCGAACGCTTAGTGCCGCTGACAGAAAAATCCAAAGAAGCGATGCTGCGCTACCTAGTGCTTGGCGAGGGACGCTTAAAGGCCTCGCCATGGCTTTTTCCATCCGACAGCGAAAGCGGCCATATGACGAGGCAGGCCTTTGCGCGGGATTTGAAAACACTGGCAGCAGCCTCAGGAATTCCCACCCGCCTGATCAGCCCGCATGTGTTACGCCATGCTTTTGCCAGTCATTTATTACAAAATGGGGCTGATTTGCGCGTCGTGCAGCAGCTTTTGGGCCATGCTGATATCTCAACGACACAAATTTACACGCATTTGCCGGATGAGCGGCTTAAAGGCCTTGTGCGGGATTTGCATCCTTTGGGAGATAAAACGAGCGAATAAACCGCTTTATTTGCCGGATAAAACAAACACGGCCTGCTCGCCAAACAGGTTCCACAGGCTACGTGGCAATGTCATTTCAACGGGCCGCCCAAAACGATCAAGCGCCGAGGCCTGTTCGATCGTTGCACCCATATCGTCGACCAGATCGACAAAATCTTTGATGGTGCAAAAATGGATATTGGGCGTCTCATACCAGGTGTAAGCGAGATTTTTAGTCACGGGCATACGGCCCGTCGCCAATAATTGCAGGCGGATTTTCCAATGGCCGAAATTCGGGAAGGAAACAATCGCCCGCCGCCCGATCCGGAGCATATGTTCGATAACCACACGCGGTTGCCGCATCGCCTGCAGCGTTTGCGATAAGATCACATAATCAAAGGAACCATCGGGGTAATAAACAAGGTCCGTATCCGCATCGCCTTGAATAACCGAAAGCCCTTTGGCCACGCAGAGATTCACGCCCGATTGCGATAATTCGATGCCGCGCGCGTCCACGCTGCGCTTTTCAGCCAATAGCCGCAACAGAGAGCCATCTCCGCAGCCCACATCCAACACGCGCGATCCCGGTTCCACCATCGAGGCGAGATTGAGCAGATCGACACGGGCAAAGGCGGCATCGGCAGTCATTTCCAACGGGCTCATGCGTCAGCCCTCCGCATAGGCACCGCTAAGCCACGGGCGCGCGCGGCGGAATCGATAAATCCGCGCGTTGTTTCAAACAATTCCGGCACATCCAACAAAAAGGCATCATGGCCTTTATCGGTCTCGATTTCGACGAAGGAAACAGAAGCACCGGCGGCATTCAACGCATGAACAATGGCGCGTGAGTCACTCGTTGGAAACAACCAATCCGATGTGAATGACACGATGCAAAAGCGTGTTTTTGAACCTTTAAAGGCGCGCGCCAAAACACCATCATGTTCTTTGGCGAGATCGAAATAATCCATCGCGCGCGTCAAAAACAAATAGGAATTCGCATCAAACCGCTCAACGAAAGAACGACCCTGATAACGCAGATAAGATTCGACTTCGAAATCGGCATCAAACGAAAAAGTTGGCGCGGCACGCTCTTGCAAATTGCGCCCGAATTTACGGTGCAAAGCCTGCTCGGAGAGATAGGTGATATGCGCCGCCATGCGTGCAACCGCCAAACCTTTTTCGGGCCGCGTGCCTTCCTCAAGATAACGGCCTGAATGCCAGTCGGGATCGGCCATCACCGCCTGTCGGCCCACTTCGTGAAACGCGATATTTTGCGCGGTATGTTTGGCCGCCGTTGCAATCGGCATTGCGGAAAAAACACGATCAGGATGGCTTGCCGCCCATTCGAGCACCTGCATGCCACCCATTGAACCGCCGGCTACGCAAAACAAAGTATCGATACCAAGGCGATCCACGAGTTTCGCTTGCGCATTCACCATGTCGCGGATGGTCACGACCGGAAAATGCAGCGCGTAGGGCTTGCCAGTCTTGGGATCAAGCGAAGCCGGGCCCGTTGTGCCGAGGCACGAGCCCAAGACATTGGCACAGATGATAAAAAAACGGTCCGTATCATAAGGCTTACCGGGGCCGACCATCGTCTCCCACCAGCCCGATTTACCCGTCACCGGATTGATATTCGCCACATGCTGATCACCCGTTAGCGCGTGGCAAAGTAAAATAGCGTTGGATTTATCGGCATTGAGCGCGCCATAGGCCTGATAGGCAATCGACCAAGGCCCAAGGCTTTCACCGCTTTCAAGCGCCAAGGGCTCATCCGCGCCAAAATGGGCGACCAAGCTCGACGGCTCAATCGCTTCATTGCGCTTATCCGGATCAGCCACATGATGACGGGTCATGTTCATCCACTCTCGACAGGTTGCGTTCTGTATGTCGAATTTTTAGACCTTAATCAAGAACCTTTCGATATTTTCATAGCCGCATCGCAAGGGTGGGCTTTGCCTTTCCTGAAAGCGCGTTCTATGACACTTGCGGTTTTATCTCGTTCCCGATGTGGACCTTCGCCATGGCCCTGCCTTCGCTTTCCGATTTGCGGCAAGAAATCGACCGGATTGATGCTTCCATGCATGATCTGCTGATGGAGCGCGGCACCATCATCGATACGCTGATCGAGGTCAAAAAGACCGTTGATTCAGGCTCTGCCTTCCGCCCCGGTCGCGAAGCCTCGATGATGCGCGCCTTGGCTGAACGCCATCACGGATTGCTGCCGTTTGATACGGTCGAAAGCATTTGGCGGGTGATTATTTCGACCTTCACCTATGTGCAGGCACCCTATGCCGTTCACGCGGACATTTCCGTCGGCGATGCACCCATGCGGGATACCGCGCGGTTTCATTTTGGCTTCACGGTACCCTACCACACGCATGCAACGGCGGATGATGTCATTCATGCGGTCGGCCAAGCCGCAGGCGATCTCGGCATTTTCTCTGTCCAAACCGACGGGCCTTGGTGGCTGGGTCTTGTCGGGGAAGGCACGCCGAAAATTATTGCTCGCCTACCTTTTGTCGAGCGGCCGGATCATCCCGCAGGGACACCGGTTTTTGTCATTTCGAAACCTTTAGCCGATGCGGCCGTCAGAGATCGGGTCCTTTATGCGGCGCAAGTCGAGCGATGGCGCGGCGATATCACGGCTTCCCTTGCAAAAGAGGACATTGCGATCGAAGCCCATTCCGCACGCGATGATCTTGCCTCTTTGCTGCTATCGGCACCGGGAACATTGGATCCCGCCCGTTTGAAAACGATTTTTTCTACCCTTGGCCTATCCGTTTCTGACCTGTACGAAATAGGCAGCCACGCGCAACGCTTTCATCTTTCCCAACCGGAATAACGCCGATGACAACGACCCTTGACCGCCCCGTTCCCCGCCTAGGCGTGCTTGATATCGAGGCCTATGTGCCCGGTAAAAGCGCCGCAGCACCGGGCGTAAAAGTCTATAAGCTTTCCTCCAACGAGACCCCGCTTGGCGCGTCACCCGCTGCCATTGCCGCGTTCGGATCATTAAGCGACAAACTAGAGCTCTATCCGGACGGTTCATCGACCAAATTACGCGAAGCCATCGGCACACGTTATGGCCTCGATCCCGCCCGTATCGTTTGCGGTTCGGGCTCGGATGAGCTGCTTTCGCTTATTACCAGTGCCTATATCGGCCCCGGTGACGAGGGTATTTTCACGACGCATGGCTTTTTGGTTTACAAAATTGCCATCATGGCGGCGGGTGGCGTACCGGTTGTGGCGGAGGAGAAAAACCTCACCACCGATGTCGATGCCATTCTGGCCAAAGTGACGCCGCGCACAAAAATTGTCTATCTCGCAAATCCGAACAATCCGACGGGGACCTATATTCCGTTCGACGAAGTGAAGCGGTTACACGCGGCCCTTCCCAAACATGTCGTCTTGGTGCTTGACGCCGCTTACGCCGAATATGTGCGGCGCAATGATTATGCCTCTGGCATCGAGCTTGTTGCGACGAGCGAAAATGTCGTGATGACGCGCACGTTTTCGAAAATTTACGGTCTGGCCATGTTGCGCCTTGGTTGGTGCTATGGACCCGTTGGCATTATCGACGCGCTAAACCGCATCCGTGGTCCGTTCAACGTTAATGGTCCTGCGTTGGAGGCAGGCATTGCGGCGTTAAACGACGAAGAGCATCTCGCAAAAGCGTTGGCGCACAATGATCAATGGCTTCCTTGGCTGACAAATGAAATCGAAAAGCTCGGCATTGGGGTAACACCAAGCGTGGGTAATTTCCTCTTGCTGCATTTCCCGAAAACACCGGGCAAAACAGCCAAAGACGCGGATACGTTTTTATCCACTCACGGTCTTGTGCTGCGCGCGGTCGGTGCCTATGGCCTGCCCGATTGCCTGCGTCTAACGATTGG
The DNA here is from genome assembly GCA_026461505.1 of Beijerinckiaceae bacterium. Classification (GTDB taxonomy): domain Bacteria; phylum Pseudomonadota; class Alphaproteobacteria; order Rhizobiales; family Beijerinckiaceae; genus CAIUPE01. The sequence goes on along the minus strand of JAPJMW010000054.1, from coordinate 36,921 downwards.
CCCGGAAGAAGCCAACCGTAAAGTTGTGACAACGCTTGCGGCGTTTATGAGTGGGAATACATCGCGTGCCTGATCGTTTGGGACCACCGCTTACGACGCCTGTTTTTGATCGCCTTGCGCTGATTGGCTTGGGCCTTATCGGCTCTTCGCTCGCTCGCGTCGCGCGGCAAAAGAACCTCGCCCGCCAAATCGTTGCGATCGATGCTTCGGAAGAGGTCTGTGCACGCGTCTCAGAGCTCAAACTGGCCGATACGGTAACAAGCAATATTGCGGAAGGCGTCCGTGATGCCGATTGCGTGATTTTATGCGTGCCCGTTGGTGCCTGCGGAAGCGTTGCGGAGGCCATGCAAGCCAGTCTGAAGCCCGGCGCTATTATTTCCGATGTCGGCTCGGTTAAGGGCTCGATTGTGGCGCAGATTGCGCCTTTTATCCCCGAAGGCGTACATTTTGTTCCCGCGCATCCCGTTGCGGGAACCGAGCAATCCGGGCCGGATGCAGGCTTTCCGACGCTATTCCTCAACCGCTGGTGCATCCTTACCCCGCCTGAGGGCCAAGAGGCGGAAGCCATCGCCAAGACACGCGCCTTTTGGGAAGGTGCGGGATCGATGGTGGAAGAAATGTCCCCCGCCCACCATGATTTGGTGCTCGCAATCACCAGCCATCTGCCGCATCTCATCGCCTATAATATTGTGGGCACAGCCGCTGATGTTGAGGCGGTTACGCAATCGGAAGTGATCAAATTCTCGGCCGGTGGGTTTCGTGATTTCACGCGCATCGCGGCATCCGACCCGACCATGTGGCGCGATGTGTTTTTGAACAATAAAGATGCCGTTCTTGAAATGCTCGGACGCTTTACCGAGGATCTCTCATCGCTCCAACGCGCGATCCGTTATGGTGATGGTGAAGCGCTATTCAATCACTTCACCCGCACCCGCGCGATTAGACGGTCGATTATTGAAATCGGACAAGATTCGGCTGCACCCGATTTCGGTCGGCAGCCCAAAAATAACGCTCAATAAAGCGGCGGTATTTCGGCGATCTTCAAAGGGCCGATCAGCAAGCGGCCTTTGTTGAGCATAAAGGGTAATTTTACATTTCCAGCGCCAAGGGAGCCGCTCAGAATAGAAAGACCCGATTCTTTCAGCGCCTCGCCGAGCCCCGATGCTGATAAATCGATTTTTCCATTGAGGCGATGACCCTCATCGATCGTGACCGAGCCCTTAAGATCAAGCGCTTGCTCGCCGCGTTTCATAACCCATTGATCGACAACAAATTCACCACCGGAAGCTCGCCAGTTTTCAAGGCCTGTTAGGCCAGGATTTTCAGACATCAGCCAGCCTTTTTTCGCGATGAGATGCGCATCAAAGGATGCGGCAGGCGGAAGATCCCGCAAGATGCCACGCGAAGCGGTGATCGCCATTTCGATATCCGAAGGCCCATTAGGCTCGCCCTCGATTTTCCGCATGTGGAATTCGCCATGGCCGAGCTTGCCAGACACAGGTGGACTGGACGATTCCACCGCCAAATCCTCAACAACCCACGATACGCGATCCGCGCGGATCGATGTTTCAAAATGCAGGCTTGAACGCATGGCTTGCCATGAAAGCGAGGCGGTTTGCCCATTGGCTATTCGAGCGGTTAGCGGACCATTCACATCAACAAGCACGTGCTTTGGATCGTAAATCTGAGCCAGCGCCACAAAGCCGCCAAGGGAGGCCGATCGAAGTTCTCCTTTATCCGCCGTCATTGAAAGTCCGTCGCAGCGCAATTCGGCCCGAAAAGGAAAGCCCGCCATCGAGCGCGAGGCGCAGCTCCATTGCCGACCCAAACTTGCTTCATTGGCGAGCCAGCGATCAAACCCCGCATCGGCCATTCGGGTGGCCGCAACCCACCAAATCGAGACGGCAATCGCCAGAACACCAATAAAACCCGGCACGATATAAAGGCCGATCCGCGAGGGCTTTTTGGGCGATGAAACCGAAAGATTGTTCACGATTGGGTATTCCTGATGCGGATCTCAGCAATCTATCCCAGCCGCGCCTTAAACGCCAAGATCGAAACATCGCTTGCGAGCGCGAACGCGCGCTGATAGGTCGATTTTATGGCGACACACGCGACAGATAACGATCTCTGGATATTCGGGTACGGATCCCTGATGTGGCGGCCGGGCTTTGAGTATCAAGAGCGTATTCAGGCGACATTGAACGGCTATCACCGCGCTTTATGCATTCTCTCCGTTCACCACCGGGGCAGCGTGGAACGACCGGGGCTTGTACTGGGCCTTGATAAAGGTGGATCATGCCGGGGAATTGCGTTTCGCGTGGCCGATCAGCACGCCGAAGCAACGCTCGCTTATTTGCGGGAGCGCGAACAGGTAACATCGGTTTATCTTGAAACCCATCACCGCTTGCGACTATCCGATGGCAGGCTCGTGAACGCCACCGCCTTCACCGCCGACCGCACCCATTCCCAATACGCCAAAAAATTATCACATGAGGATTTGGTCGAGCGCGTGCGCCATGGTGTAGGCGTTTCCGGCAATAATCCCGATTATGTGCGCGCAACCATCGCCGAATTGCAAAAGATCGGGATCAAAGACCACACGCTCGCCCGCATTATGGCGGCGCTCGACGGGCCGAGCGGTTAACCTCAAAAGCCCGGCAAAGTCTCGCCGCGCATCAAACGCGGCATATGGCCGTTAATCGCAGCCGCCTCGCGGATCAATCGACCCTTCACCCGTGGCATCCGATCCACAACACCGAGGCCGAAGTCGCGCATCAGACGAAGCGGCATGGCGTCATTCGAGAACAGGCGGTTCATGCCGTCGGTGACCAACGACATCGAAACCGTATCGGCGCGGCGCGACCGTTCATAGGCCTCGATGACCGATACATCACCCACATCAAGCCCAAGTGCTGCGTGATCGGCAATGATTTCAGCCAAAGCTGCCACATCGCGCAAACCGAGATTAAGCCCCTGACCGGCGATGGGGTGAATCACATGGGCGGCATCCCCAATAAGAGCCAGTCGTTCCGCACCGAAGCGGCGGGCAATGCCAAACCCAAGCGGATAGGCGCGCGGTTTGCTCAGAAGTTTGAGATTTCCAAGGCGCAAACCAACGCGCCGTTCGATCTCCTCGATCAAGTCGACATCATCGCGTGCCAAAAGGCTCCGCACGCGATCCGTTGCTTCCGTCCATACCATTGTGAAGCGATTGCCCGTCAGCGGTAAAACCGCAAAAGGCCCTGACGGCAAAAAGTGTTCCTCAGCCCGCCCGCCATGCTCGCGCTCAATACCAATCGTCGCCACGATGCCCGATTGTTTATAGGCCCAATGGATCCAACCGATTCCGGCGTCGTCGCGAAGTCGTGATTTCGCGCCATCACACGCCAATAAAAGCGATGCTTTAATCACTGTTCCATCTGCAAGGGTTACAACTGTCCCACCTGCTTCGGGTTTAGAGCGAAGCGCTTCGCCTTTGAAGATTTCGATGCCAGAATGCCGGATGGCCTCCTGCAGGCTGTTTGTCACCGCCTGTTCGGGGATCATATGCGCGAAGGACTCACCATGGGCTGCTTCGCCGCCAAAGGTCAAAAATACGGGACGAACCGGATCATCCAATCGGCTATCGGTGATCACCATGTCGTGAATAGGCTGAGCGTCTGGCTCGATCGCGTCCCAAACGCCTAGCGCTTGCAGCAAGCGTCGCGATCCGGCTGAAAAGGCAAAGGCGCGATCATCATCCCGACCTGCATGGGATTCAATCAGGCAAACAGAAAGCGCACCGCGCAAGACGCGTTTCAGCGTCAAAGCGAGGCTTAAGCCCGTTATGCCGCCTCCGGCAATGACAATGTCGAAACGCTTCATCGAGCATCCCTTCCACGCGATCTGATCCGGTCTTACGCCCGGCCACTCAAACTCGCAATGCGTCAATCTATTCAGGGTGGTAAATCGCCACGATCTGAACCAGTATAGCGAAGATACCAAGGAGATATCGATGCATTCTGCCGTGAAAGACTTGCTCACCATCCTCGATCTTGAAAAGCTCGAAGAAAATCTATTCCGGGGCCAAAGCCCCGATGCAGGGTGGCAACGTGTCTTTGGCGGACAAGTGATCGGTCAGGCTCTTGTGGCTGCTAGCCGAACGGTGGAAGGACGCAAGCCCCATTCCCTCCATGGCTATTTCCTGCTCGCAGGCGATCCAAAGATCCCGATCATTTACGATGTCGAGCGCATTCGCGATGGCCGAAGCTTCACCACGCGGCGGGTAAAGGCCATTCAGCATGGCCAGCCGATTTTCACCCTTTCCGCTTCGTTTCAAGTCGAAGAAGAAGGATTTAGCCACGATATCACGATGCCGTCCGTGCCCGATCCCGATGACTTACCCAATGAACAAGACATCAGGGCGCGCGTGATGCCATTGATGCCGGATCCGGTGCGAAAATATTTCGAGCGCGAGCGGCCCATCGAACTCCGTCCCGTCGAATTCAAACGCTATATGTCCCGCGAGCCGTTAGAGCCCCACTTCAATGTATGGATCCGCGCAACAGGTCCCTTGCCTGATGATCCTGCCATCCACCAAGCCGTCTTGGCCTATGCGTCCGACATGACGCTGCTTGATTCAACCTTGGTCGCCCATGGCCGAACCGTCTTTGAGCGCGAAGTGCAAGCGGCAAGCCTTGATCATGCGCTCTGGTTTCACCGCCCCTTCCGCGCGGATGAATGGCTGCTCTATGCACAAGACAGTCCCTTTACAGGCGGCGCCCGCGGCTTTGCACGAGGTTCTATTTTTACGCGCCAAGGCCAACTGATTGCGTCCGTTGCACAAGAAGGTCTCATTCGGCACCGGCCCGACCTCGCTTAAAATTGATTTGCCTAAAAATTAGGCATGTGGCGTATAGTTGTGCGACGTTTGGATGCGTGAGCCCCGGATTCGCTCCGAATCGCCCTGATTCCGGGCTGGCACGAGCCTTGAATTAGGCTTTTCAGCTGAAGTCGCGCCCGAATGGTTCGCGACGGCAAATCAGGGAAAAGACGCCATGAAAATTGTGATGGCCATTATTAAACCCTTCAAGCTTGAAGAGGTACGTGACGCGTTGACCTCCCTCGGTGTTCACGGTCTGACCGTAACCGAGGTTAAGGGATACGGCCGCCAAAAAGGGCATACGGAAATCTATCGCGGCGCCGAATATGCCGTGAGCTTCCTCCCTAAATTGAAAATCGAAGTCGCTGTTGCCTCCGATCTCGTAGGCAAGGTGATCGACGCGATCACCGCGGCAGCCAAAACCGGCCAAATCGGCGACGGCAAGATTTTCGTTTTCCCAATTGAACAAGCCGTCCGTATCCGGACAGGCGAACGCGACAACGACGCGCTCTGACGCCGTCATAAGGGGGATAGTTTCATGACAATTTCCAAATCCATCAAATCCGTGCTCGGGGGCGTAGCCCTTGCTGCACTCGCTGGCACGGTGGCTTATGCCGCCGATGCTCCAGTTCCAAACAAGGGCGACACCGCCTGGATGCTCATTTCGACAGCGCTCGTTTTGATGATGTCGGTACCAGGTCTTGCACTCTTCTATGGCGGCCTTGTACGCACCAAGAACATGCTCTCGGTTCTCGCCCAAGTGTTTGCGATTGTGGCCATCGTTGCCATTCTATGGGTCGCCTATGGTTACTCGCTCGCTTTCACCAATGGTGCTGGCCTCAATGATTACGTTGGCGGCTTCTCGAAAGCCTTCCTCATCGGCGTTACACCCGATGCAACGGCTGCTACCTTCTCGAATGGCGTTTACATTCCTGAGCTCGTTTACATGGCCTTCCAAATGACCTTTGCTTGCATCACGCCAGCTTTGATCATCGGTTCGATTGTTGAGCGCGTGAAGTTTTCGGCGCTCATCGTCTTTATCGTCCTTTGGGTCACGGTCATTTATTTCCCAATCGCCCACATGGTTTGGTATTGGGGCGGCCCGGACGCCATCGGCAATGCTGCTGCTGCTTTGGCTGCTGCAACGGACGATGCAACAAAGGCCACAGCACAGGCTGCGCTTGATGCGGTAAATGCTGATGCAGGCATGATGTTCAAATGGGGTGCGCTCGATTTCGCTGGCGGCACGGTTGTTCACATCAATGCCGGTATTGCAGGCATGGTTGGTGCTCTCATGATCGGCAAGCGTACGGGCTATGGCAAAGAGTTGATGGCTCCTCACTCGTTGACGATGACCATGATTGGCGCTTCGCTCCTCTGGGTTGGCTGGTTCGGCTTCAATGCTGGCTCGAACCTCGAAGCCAATGGCACAACGGCACTCGCCTTCGTCAACACCTTCGTCGCCACCGCAGCAGCCGCTCTTTCCTGGTTGTTTGTTGAGTGGATGGCCAAGGGCAAGCCTTCGCTCTTAGGCCTCGTGTCGGGTGCCGTTGCTGGTCTCGTCGCCATTACGCCAGCTTCTGGTTATGCTGGTCCAATGGGCTCGATCGTTCTCGGCCTTCTGGCCGGTGGCGTCTGCTTCTTCTTCTGCTCGACCGTTAAAAATGCCTTCGGTTACGACGACTCGCTCGACGTCTTCGGCGTCCACTGCGTCGGCGGTATCCTCGGAGCACTTGCAACCGGTGTGTTGGTGTCGAAGGGTCTCGGCGGTGTTGGTCTGGTCGATTACAGCCTCACCCCTGGCACAGCAGCCGAAGCGCCTTACGATATGTTGACTCAAGTCATCACGCAGGCAAAGGCCGTTGGCCTCACCTTGGTGTGGTCCGGCGTTGGCTCGGCGATCCTCTACAAGCTTGTGGACCTTGTCATTGGTCTGCGTGTTCCAGTTGAACAGGAACGCGAAGGTCTCGACATCGCAAGCCATGGCGAGCGTGCGTACAACAACTGATGCTCTACCCGGGGGGTTCCGGCCCCCCGGTTGGTTTCCTCCCAAAAAGCACCTTGGCGGCCTTCTCGAAGGCCGTCTTTTTTTGTGCCAAAGGAGCAAGGTTAAGCAGCCGTTAACCCGCTCGGCCTAAACCAAGATATTCCCTTTAAAAGGCTTTACGTTACCGATGCGTCTTTCCCGTTCCCGACAAGCCGAATTTGACGAGGTATCAGGCCACCTCAAACTGTTTTTCGGCCGTCGTCTTTCGGAAGTCATCGGCATAGGCTTAATTGTCATTGCAATTTGCATCGCATTGGCGCTCGTATCTTGGTCGGTTCAAGATCCAAGCTTTAATCAGGCCGTCAATCGACCTGTCAGCAATTTGTTAGGTCGTCCGGGAGCTATGCTTTCGGACATCATGATTCAATTGTTTGGGCTTGGCGCGATGGCTTGGTTGGCGCCTCTCGGATTTTTGGGGTTCCGGTTGATGTCGGGCAAATCCATCACGCCCATCAAGCTGCGCATCGCGGTTTGGATTTTCGGGGGTCTCGCTGCCTGCGCCATCATTAGCGCGCTTCCCATTATCGGAAATTGGCCGCTACCCATCGGTTTGGGGGGCATCACGGGCGATGCAATCCTCAATGGTATGCAAAAGATACCGGCTTTTGCAGGCGCATCAACACGCTTCTTGATGCTTGCTCTATTTGCTAGTGTCGCTTTTTTCGGACTGATCATTGCGTCAGGCATTGGTTTCGGACCGCGTGAAGATCAAGAAGCTTCTTGGGCTAACGCGAACCCGAGCCGGAATGGATCCTTTTCAGACCAGGATGACGAAGAAGCCGATCATCAAAGCGATCCAAACGTTGCCATCGTTTGGCTTGGAGCCCTCTTTCACAGCGTGTTGAGCGTTAAAAATGCTATTCATCGCTGGTATATCGCGCGGGTAACACCCGATGATCCATTCGATGCGCTTCACACAAAGCGTAAAGGACGCATGGAGCCTGGCCTCTCCGAAAGCCATGCCTTCGAACAAGAAGAGGCGATTGCCACGCCCGCGCCAACCCGCACCCGAAAAGCGGCAGCAAAACCGGCAAAGCCAGCGGTTACCAAAAGCGGCGAACTCGATCTTTACACTTTGCCATCGGAAACCCTGCTCGCCGAAGCAAAAAAATCGGTCGGACCCGTCATGTCGAGCGACGCGCTCGAGCAAAATGCGCGATTGCTCGAAGGCGTACTGGAAGATTTTGGTGTTCGCGGCGAAATCGTCAATGTAAGACCCGGCCCTGTCGTGACGCTTTACGAACTTGAGCCCGCACCGGGCATTAAATCGTCCCGCGTTATCGGCTTGGCCGATGACATTGCCCGTTCGATGAGCGCCATCTCCGCCCGTGTCGCCGTTGTGCCCGGGCGTAATGCGATTGGCATAGAACTTCCAAACCAACGCCGCGAAACCGTCTATTTGCGCGAACTTATTTCGCAAGATGATTTCTGCGAAAGCCAAATGAAACTCGCTTTGGCGCTAGGTAAAACCATTGGCGGCGAACCCGTCATGGTCGATCTCGCACGCATGCCGCATCTGCTTGTGGCCGGTACCACAGGCTCCGGTAAATCGGTCGCCATCAACACGATGATCTTGTCGCTGCTCTATCGGCTCAAGCCGGAACAGTGCCGCTTGATCATGGTAGATCCCAAAATGTTGGAACTATCCGTCTATGACGGCATTCCCCATCTTCTTACCCCCGTCGTAACCGATCCGCGCAAAGCGGTTGTCGCTCTGAAATGGGCGGTGCGCGAGATGGAAGAGCGTTACAAGAAAATGTCTAAGCTCGGGGTGCGCAACATCGACGGCTTCAACGCGCGCGTTACGGAAGCCGCTGCCAAAGGTGAAACCATTACACGAACGGTTCAAACGGGTTTTGATCGCGATACGGGCGAAGCGATTTTCGAAGACGAAATCATGAAGCTCGAGCCGATCCCGTATATCGTTGTCATCGTCGACGAAATGGCCGATCTGATGATGGTCGCGGGCAAAGATATCGAAGGCGCGATTCAACGCTTGGCGCAAATGGCGCGTGCTGCGGGTATCCATGTTGTGCTCGCGACACAGCGTCCTTCCGTCGACGTCATTACCGGCACAATTAAAGCCAATTTCCCAACGCGCATTTCCTTCCAAGTGACATCAAAAATCGACAGCCGTACGATTTTGGGTGAGCAAGGTGCCGAGCAGCTCCTCGGACAAGGGGATATGTTGTTTATGGCGGGCGGTGGACGCATCAGCCGCGTGCATGGTCCGTTTGTCTCCGACAGCGAAGTCGAAAAAGTTGTGGCGCATCTCAAGGCGCAAGGACGACCCAATTATCTCGATGAAGTCACCCGCGAAGACCAGGCTGATCTTGAAGATGGAGCCAATGGAGCCGTTTTCGATCAAGGTAGCTTTGGATCAGCCGGACAAGACCCTTATGATCAAGCCGTCGCCATTGTCTTGCGCGATCGGAAAGCCTCCACTTCCTATATTCAACGGCGTCTCCAAATCGGCTATAATCGGGCAGCTTCGATCATGGAGCGGATGGAAGACGAGGGCGTTGTTGGCCAACCAAACCATGCAGGAAAGCGCGAGATTCTGATCGAGGCACGGTCTGAAGGCGGGCGCGATTTTGACAGCGACTAAAAGAAAACAGCAAGCCCATCTGTTTTTGTGCGGATGGCTCTGCATCGAACTCCTGTTGAGCGCATCGGCCAATGCTCAAGCCATTGGCGGAAAAATTCCACTGCCGCCGCGTCGCCCCGCCAATTTCGGTGTTACATCGCCCGTGCCCGTGCAAGAAATGGCGCCTGTTGTGCAGCCTGTTAAGCCAGCGCCGGTAAAACCGGCAGCAATCGATATTTCACCAGAAGAGATGCTGGCCAATATCAATGAATCGCTGACCAATTTAAAACAGTTCAGCGCCAAATTCTCGCAATTCAGCGCTAATGGCCAACAAACATCGGGCAAGCTCACCGTCCTTCGGCCCGGTCGTTTGCGGTTCGACTATAATCCGCCAAGCACCATCACCATCATCGCGGATGGCAGCTCGGTTGCCGTGATCGATTCAAAGCTTAACACGCAAGATGTCTACTCCATCGGCCTCACCCCGCTAAAATTTTTGCTCGGTGGGACGATTAATCTCGCACGTGATTTTAAGGTGACGGAGGTCGTCAATGAAGGCGAACGCATAGCCGTTTACGCGGAAGATTCGTCTACCTTCGGCGGGACCTCGCGCGTCGTGTTGGGCTTTGACCCCAAATCCTTGGTACTCAAACAATGGACCGTAACCGATCCGCAAGGCTACGAGGTCAATGTTGTTCTGGCCAATATCGACACGCGGCACGAGCCCGATCAAATGCAATTTGTCATTCCGGACAACCCCAATTCGGCCCACAAAAAATAAGGTGTTTTCCGCACGCAGAAAGCGTTTCCGCGCTTGCTAGTCACAGCGTGAAACAATACCCCTGATCTTAGCAAAAAGGGGATCTCTGCTTTGAGCCTGACCGTCGCCACTTGGAACATCAACTCCGTCCGCCTTCGTTCAGGCCTTGTGCAACGCTTCTTGGAAGAGACGCGGCCCGATGTGTTGTGTCTGCAAGAAACAAAATGTCCCGATGATCAATTCCCAAGCGGTGATTTTAAAAAGCTCGGCTATTCTCACATCGCGATGAACGGTCAAAAAGGCTATCACGGCGTGGCTATCCTCTCACGCTTGCCTTTTGTAAGCCAAGATAGCCGCATTTTTGCGGCAAAAGACGATTGCCGCCACATTAGCGTAACCTTCGGCAAAGAGGCGCGAGCGGCCAAAGATGTGACCATCCATAATTTCTACGTGCCCGCCGGCGGTGACGTACCCGATCCAGAAGCGAATGAAAAATTCGCGCATAAGCTCACCTTCCTCGACGAGATGCGAGATTGGGGACTATCTGATAAGCCTGCCGCCGGCAAAGCCATTCTCGTCGGTGATTTGAACGTAGCGCCGCTCGAAAACGACGTCTGGAGCCACAAGCAAATGCTCGATGTCGTCTCCCATACACCGATCGAGTGTGAAAAATTAAACGCAGCGATTGATGCAGCGGAATGGGTCGATGCCATTCGCACGCTTAAGCCCGAGCCCGAACGGGTTTATACCTGGTGGAGCTATCGCGCGGCGGATTGGGCAGCTTCAAACCGCGGGCGTCGGCTTGATCACGTCTGGGTATCCAAAACCCTCGCGCCAGGGCTTTCATCCTTGACGGTGCATCGCGATGCGCGGAGTTGGGAGCGGCCATCCGACCACGTCCCTGTCACCATCGAACTCGCCTAATTTAGATCGCGTTATTGGCCACAATCCGATCAAGCGCTTTTGCAAAAGCATCGGCGCGCAAGGCTAGTTTTTGACGAAGTGCCAAAGCCGCGTCGGGGTATTCGTTCAACAACCGTAAAATCAATTTACGTGGGAAAATAATAATTCGCGATGTCTCGCGCGCGACCGCATTCGTTGCTCGTTCGCTTTCAGCCAAAAGCGCATATTCGCCGATCAACATACCCGGGCGAACAAACTCTGTTGGTATGCTTGAACCGCCGCTCAGCGAAATAAGTCCAGATTGAAGGAGATACCCCTCATCAGCCGTATCACCCTTTGAAAACAGCACTTCATTCGAACGCAAAATTCGGGAATCAGCTGCAAACAAAATCAGACGCAACTGATCTGTCTGAAAGACTTGAAAAAAATCGAGCCGCCGGAGCAGTACAATATCGTCATCAATCGCCATTCGAATTTGCCTTGTCTGCCACCTCTACAAGCCGATAACCACCAGGCTCGGTGATTAAGAGCTCCGCATTAGCGGGATCTTTTTCAATCTTTTGGCGCAAGCGATAAATATGCGTTTCAAGCGTATGCGTTGTTACTTGAGCATTATAGCCCCAAATTTCCGCCAACAACACATCACGTGGAACGATTTCTCCCCGCGCACGGTGCATGAAACTTAAAAAATCGGCTTCTTTATCGGTGAGCTTTTCCGATTGGCCATCGGGTCCTTCCAGAATGCGGGTTCCTTGCGAAAGGCGATAAGGGCCAATCGTCAGCCACGGATCTTCCCGAACTTTAAAGGTTCGAACAAGGCTACGAATGCGGCCGATCAAAGCCGAGGCGCGAAGCGGAAGGTCCAATGTCTCAACATCGGGGATCGGTTCGGCGCTAGGGCCCAATTGCAAAAAGGGACCACGATATCCCAATGACCGCAAGTCTTGGATTTCCGAACTCAGCCCATCAAAGCCAAGGACAAGATCAATCCGTTCGACATCGAGGGGGCGTTCGAATTGATAGGGCTTTTGGGCAATCGATACCGTAAAATCAGGATCAAGGGCCAATTGCTCGGCCAAGATTACGCAGCGGCCTTTTTCATCGCTTAAAAGCAAGATCGAAAGCGTCTCGGCCATTCAATCGGCTACCTTCTTTTATCAGACCTTGTCCGCGGCACCATCTGTGAGTAGACCAGCCTTAGGACACGTGGCAAGTCTTTGATCCTTGTTCACAGAGCTTCAGCGGATCAAGCGCATGATTGCCCATCTTTTCGCACGGGTCGGCCAAAAGCATCTCGGATTTATTCGAATGGGAACGCTGACCCTGCCCTGCGCGATCGGCAGATCGGGGGTAGTAACCCGCAAGCGCGAAGGTGACGGCGGCACGCCGCGCGCACTGCTTCGCCCGGTGGCGATCTATTTCAGACCGGACCGTTTTAGACGCCATCGCTTCGCCCTTCCGGCAAAAGCAATTACCCGCGATATGGGTTGGTGTGATGACCCCCGCTCACCGCGTTATAACCGCGCCATTCCCTTGCCGAGTTCCAGCTCCCACGAAAAACTTTGGCGGGATGATGGCCTTTATGACATTGTTGTAGAAACGGATTGGAATAGACGACCCGCTATTTCCGGCCAAGGAAGCGCCATTTTTATCCATTTGGCGCGGCCGGGTTTTAAACCAACCGAAGGCTGCATTGCCTTTGACCGCAAAGGAATGAAGCTTTTTCTATCCCATTTGGATAAAAACTTCGGCCTTCACATTCACTGAAAGACCCATCATTTGCTGACCTCTTCGGAACCCTGCCTGCTGTTTGATATCGATGGAACGCTCGTTGATACGGACAAAGTCCATATTGTCGCTTTTAACGAGATTTTGAGTCGCTTCGGTATCAATGTGGATGAGGAAACCTATCGCCACCGCATATCAGGGCGAATGAACAATGATGTTTTGGCCGATCTTCTGCCACATGTTTCCGTTTCCGATCACATCAAAATAGGTCAGGAAAAAGAGGCGCTTTTTCGTTCGATGGTCGGCTATATGGAGCCACTTGCAGGACTAATGGATCTTCTCGATTGGGCGGATGCGGCCGGTTTACGCTATGCGGCTGTCACCAATGCACCGAAAGAAAATGCCGAACTCGTCTTAAAATCACTTCAAGCCACCAAGCGGTTTTCAGCCGTCATTTTATCAGACGAGCTTGATCACGCTAAACCCCACCCGCTCCCTTATCTTACAGGCCTATCGCGTCTCGATGGCGATGTGACACGGAGCGTGGCCTTTGAAGACTCAAAATCCGGTGTCACCTCGGCCAGTGCGGCTGGCTTAGGCGTGATCGGGCTGACGACCTCGCTCGACGGGGCGACCCTTCAATCCTTCGGGGCCCATCTTACCGCGCCCGATTATCACGATGAAGAATTGCGTCGCTTTATCAAAGATCGAACGGGTAAACACTAGCCCCGATGGCCGAAAATGGCGCTACCGAGGCGGATATGGGTTGCCCCCATTTGAATAGCTTCTTCAAAATCGGCGCTCATCCCCATAGACAGCGTCTTAATGCCGTGACTTTCGGCCATTTTACGCAATAGCCCGAAATGCGGTGAAGGCGGTTCATCCACGGGTGGGATGCACATCAAGCCTTCGATTGGTAATTTCCACTCTTCCTTGCAACGGGTCAGAAACGCATCCGCCTCAAGCGGCAAAATCCCCGCCTTTTGCGGCTCTTCACCCGTATTCACCTGAACATAAAGCTTAGGCCTGCGCTCCGTTTTGGAAAATTCTTTCGCGAGTGCTTCAGCAATCGATGGACGATCAACCGTTTCAATGACGTCAAACAAGGCCACGGCCTCTTTCGCTTTGTTGCTTTGTAACGGCCCAATCAGATGCAATTCAACATCCGGAAATTGCGCTTTCAATTCGGGCCATTTTTGCATTGATTCCTGAACGCGGTTTTCACCAAATATACGTTGGCCATCTTCCAGCACGGGTAAAATAGCATCCGCAAAATAGGTTTTGGAAACCGCGATCAGCGTCACTTCATCGGGCGAACGTCGCGCATGACGCACGGCGCGCTCCACCTCGGATCGCACCTGACGCAACCGTGCAACGACGTTATGTTCTGCTTCGTCCGACATTTTTAGTGCTCCCGATTGCGAAAGATTGACCCCAAGCCCTAAATCGTGTCCTAGTCCGGTTGAGCCGCGCGACGCAAGCGATTGCGCAAAGCTATTCTAGTGCATCACTGACTATACCGGAATTGACATGAGAACCGAGCGCTACAACGCCCGCGAAGCTGAGCGGAAATGGCAGCAGGTCTGGGACACAAAAGAACTTTTTCGTACGAAAAACGACGATCCTGCTCCAAAATACTATGTCCTTGAAATGTTTCCCTATCCATCGGGCCGCATTCATATGGGCCATGTACGCAATTACGCGATGGGTGACGTGGTAGCGCGCTATAAGCGCGCACGCGGTTTCAATGTCTTGCATCCGATGGGTTGGGACGCGTTCGGCATGCCAGCAGAAAATGCGGCCATGGCCAACAAAACCCATCCGGCGACATGGACTTACGCCAATATCGCGACCATGCGCACGCAGCTTAAAAGCATGGGGCTTTCGCTCGATTGGCACCGTGAAATCGCGACCTGCGATCCGTCCTATTACAAGCATCAGCAGAGAATGTTTCTCGACTTCCTGCAAAACGGTTTGATTGATCGCAAGACCGCGAAGGTCAATTGGGATCCCGTTGATCAAACCGTTCTTGCCAATGAGCAAGTAATTGATGGTCGCGGCTGGCGCTCCGGCGCGCTTGTTGAGCAGCGTGAACTGACGCAATGGTTCTTTAAAATTTCGGACTACGCGCAAGAACTGAACGATGCGTTAGACGGTTTAGAGCGTTGGCCTGAAAAGGTCCGTCTCATGCAAAAAAATTGGATCGGCCGATCAGAAGGTCTTTCCGTTCGATTTGCGCTCGATAAAGCCACAGCGCCTTCAGGCGAGAGCGAAATCGAAATTTATACAACCCGACCCGATACGCTCTTTGGTGCGAGCTTCGTGGCCTTGGCGCCCGAGCATCCTCTAGCCAAAAAAGCTGCAGCCCATAACCCGCAGCTCTCGGCCTTTATCGATGATTGCCGCAAAATGGGTACGGCCCAGGAAGCGATTGATAAGGCTGAGAAAAAGGGCTTCGACACTGGTATTCGTGTGGCCCATCCGTTCGATCCGAATTGGACGCTTCCCGTCTATGTCGCCAATTTTATTTTGATGGAATATGGCACTGGCGCGATCTTTGGATGCCCGGCGCATGATCAACGGGATTTTGATTTTGCGACGTCGTACAAACTTCCGATCAAAACGGTTGTTTGCCCAACCGATGCTGATCCAAAAACCTATCAAGTGGGCGACGCGCCGTTTGATGGTGAAGGACTGTTGATCAATTCGTCGTTCCTTGATGGAATGACGATCGCACAAGGCAAAGAAGAAGTAGCCAAACGGCTTGAATCGGTTTCGCTCGGTACATCGCCTGTTGGCAAGCGCAAGGTGAATTTCCGTCTGCGCGATTGGGGCATTTCACGGCAACGCTATTGGGGTTGCCCGATCCCCGTCATTCATTGCGAAGTGTGCGGAACCGTTCCAGTTCCCATCAAAGACCTGCCGGTTAAATTACCGGAAGATGTGACCTTCGATGTTCCGGGTAATCCTTTGGATCGCCATCCGACCTGGAAACATGTTGGCTGCCCGCAATGCGGTAAAGAGGCGCGGCGTGAAACGGATACGATGGATACTTTCGTGGATTCATCTTGGTATTTCGCGCGCTTTACCGATCCGTGGATCGAGGATCGCCCAACAGATCGCAAAGCGGTCGATGGCTGGTTACCGGTTAACCAATATATTGGCGGCATTGAGCACGCGATTCTGCACTTGCTCTATTCACGCTTCTTCACGCGGGCCATGCAGAAGACAGGTCATGCGGGTATTAGCGAGCCGTTCGACGGTCTCTTCACCCAAGGCATGGTGGTTCATGAAACCTATCGTGATGCCAATGGCCAATGGGTGTCGCCTGCTGAAGTGGAAATCATCAGCGATGGTGCGGATCGTAAGGCGAAGCTTTTATCGTCTGGTGCTCCGGTTGAAATCGGCTCGATCGAAAAAATGTCGAAATCCAAGCGGAACACGATTGATCCCGACGATATCATCGGCACATTCGGAGCCGATACGGCGCGCTGGTTCATGCTTTCCGATTCTCCTCCAGAACGCGATGTAATCTGGACCGAAGAAGGCGTCCAAGGTGCCGCTCGTTTTGTACAACGTTTGTGGCGTCTTGTAGGTGAAGTTGCTGATCTTTCAGCCTCTCCTAATGCGCATGATGCGGCTGCGGAAGATGCCATTCTTACCATACGTAAGGCAGCTCATCGCGCCGTCATTCGTGTTGAAGAAGATGTGGAGCGCCTTCGGTTCAATCGGTGCGTTGCGCATGCTTACGAATTGGCCAACGCTCTTCAAGCCGAATTAGCGGTAAAAAAGGATAAGCCCGTTAGCCCCGAATTTATTACGGCCATGCGCGAGGCTGCGACTTATCTTGTGCAGATCATCGCACCAATGATGCCGCATCTGGCCGAAGAGTGCTGGAAAGAATTGGGCTTCACAAAACTTGTTGCTGAAACGCCTTGGCCAAAGGCCGATCATGCGCTGATTGTCGAAAACGACATCACCATTCCAATTCAGGTGAATGGTAAAAAGCGTGGGGAGATCACCATTAGCCGGGAAGCCGATGCAAAAACGGTTGAGGCGGCGGTCTTGGCTCTCGATAGCATTCAAACAGCACTTGAAGGAAAGCCCGTCAAAAAAGTCGTGGTGGTTCCGCAAAGGATCGTCAATGTTGTCATTTAAAGGCCTTAATCGCGCCAAAAATCTGATTTTGACAGGTTTGGCCATCCTTTCCGTGATGTTGACGACGGCGTGTATTAGACCTCTTTATGGTACCTCGGCTGGGGGCAGTGCCGTTCAGCGCGAGCTTGCGGCCATTGAAGTTGCACCTCTCAATGACTTGGCCGGACATTACTTAAGAGAAGAGCTGCTCTTTAATTTATCTGGCGGCAATTACACATCGTTGGAACATAAATATAAATTATTTGTCACAACGAGCGAAAACACCGTCTCAGCGGCGGTCGATACGACGTCGGGCCGAGCTGATGCTGCGGCACTTCGGCTGACAGCCCAATTTAAGCTCATCGACCTTAATGAGAAGACACTTTTCGAAAGTTCTGCTTTTGCGACCGCTTCCATCGACCGCCTCTCGCAACGCTTCGCGGCTGTTCGGGCGCAAAGGGACTCGCGGATCAGGGTTTCAAAGGACGTAGCCGATCAAATTCAGCTCAGTCTTGCTGCGTATTTTTCAAGCCGTTCGTAACGTCGGAGCTTCGATAGTATGGTGGCGCTAAAGGGCGGAGATATTGATCGGTTCGTCAAAAAGCCCGATCCACGTTTTTCGGTCGTTTTAGTCTATGGGCCGGATGCGGGCTTGGTGCATGAGCGCTGTCGCCACATTGCGCGCTCGCTGGTCGATAACCCTGACGATGCCTTTCAGCTTATTCGAATGGATGGTGACGATTTGGGCGGGGATGCAAGTCGTATTGTCGACGAGGCCAATACGCTCGGCCTTTTCGGCGACCAACGCGCGGTTTGGGTACGGCTCGGTTCACGGCAGATCAATTCGGCCATTGAACCGCTTCTTACAGCAAAGCCAGAAAACCCTATAGTCATAGAAGCCGGCGACCTGCCCGCCAAGCACGCCCTGCGTTCCGGCGTCGAAAAATCAGCCCATGCCGTTGCATTGCCCTGTTACGCAGATGATAGCCGCGACCTGCCGCGCCTGATTGACGAAATATTGGGTGAACATGGCTTAAAGGCAACGCCGGAAGCCAAAACGCTCATGACCGGCCTTTTAGGCGCCGATCGGCTTCTTTCCCGAAGCGAAATCGAAAAATTAGCGCTTTTTGCCCGCGGCAAACAAATGGTAGGCGCAGAGGATGTCGAAGCCATCATGGCGGACGCATCGGCCTTAGCCACTGATATGCTGACGGATGCCGTTTTCATGGGTGATTCCGTCGGCGCGGATATCGCCTTGCATCGTTCGCTCAAAGAGGGGCAAGATTCGAGCGTTATTGTCGGCGCATTATTGCGCCACGCGCTGGTGCTGGCCAAATCCCGTATCGGTTTTGATCGCGGGCAGACCATGCAAGATGTCGAACGCCAAGCGCGGATCTTTTTCAAGCGCAGCGCAGCTTTTCAGCGGCATTTATCGCTGTGGTCGCTCTCAAGCCTTGAAAGTGCGATTACGACACTCGGTGAAGCGCAAGCCGCTTGCCGAAAAAATGCATCCCTTGGCGAAAGCCTGGTTTCTCGGGCCTGCCTCACCTTGGCCATTGCGGCCCGGCGCTCGCAAGCAGGCCGTGCTTAATCGCGTAGACGGCGGCAGACAGCGTCTAACTGCTCGAGCGTCCGATATTTGATCTTCAACTCGCCGCCGCGTGAACCATGCGTGATCGAGACCGAAAGACCGAGAACATCTTCAATCGCCTTTTCAAGCGCCCGAGTATCCGGATCCTTTTCACGCCGCCGTGCCACCTGGGGCGCTTTTTCGGCTTTATCGTCCTCATTGGCGATGCGTTCGACATCACGAACCGTCATGCCGCGCTCAATGATCCGGCGCGCTAAAGCTTCCGGATCTTTGACGGATAAAAGCGCCCTGCCGTGGCCTGCCGTCAATTCGCCGCTGGCGAGTAGCGCTTTCACGCTATCGGGCAAACGGGCCAGTCGGATGGTATTGGCAATATGGCTGCGGCTTTTTCCGATGATTTTCGACAAATCATTCTGAGAATAGCCATATTCAGCAATCAGCTGCTCATAGCCCAAGGCTTCTTCAAGCGCATTGAGATCGGAGCGTTGGACGTTTTCGATAATGGCGATTTCAAGCGCTTCTTTATCGCCGGCTTCGACGATAATAATCGGCACCTCGTGCAAGGACGCCCGCTGCGCCGCGCGCCAACGGCGTTCGCCCGCAATAATCTCGAACACATCTTCCATGCCGGGAATGTTCCGGACGAGGATCGGCTGAATAATGCCCTTCTCTCGAACCGAATTGACGAGATCATCCAGATCGGCCTCGACAAAGGTGCGGCGCGGGTTGCGGGGGTTCGGCCTTAGGAACTCGGTCGGTACACGTCTCTGGCCGCGTGCGCGCTCAGCGGGAATGGCCGCCTCACCAACATCGCCAATCAATGCCGCAAGTCCGCGACCCAAACGTGACCGGGTGGGCTCCTCAGCCATAGTAAATCCCCTTATTTAACGAATATGATGATGTAAAATCAGGCGGCCTGCAAAGCACGCTCGCGCTGAATAACCTCGGACGCAAGCCGCAAATAGGCCTGCGCGCCCGTTGATTTGAGATCATAGAGCAAAACAGGCTTGCCATGCGATGGCGCTTCCGACACGCGAACATTGCGCGGGATTACCGTATCGTACACTTTGGTGCCCATAAAGGCGCGGACATCGTCAACGACTTGTGAGCAAAGATTGTTGCGCGCGTCAAACATGGTCAGAACAATGCCGTGGATCGACAGGCCGGGATTCAGCGACTCGCGCACCTGATCGACCGTTTTGAGCAGCTGGCTTAATCCTTCAAGCGCAAAGAATTCGCACTGCAACGGCACCACAACCGCATCGGCCGCGGCCATCGCGTTGATCGTCAGCAAATTAAGCGATGGTGGGCAATCAACAAGCACATAGGTAAACCCTTCGTCGCCCGCCAACATCTGGGTGACGTGCAGGCTCGCAATCGCCTTTTTGAGCTTGTGTGCCCGATCGCGATCATTCGCGATTTCGAGCTCAAGGCCCAAAAGGTCCAAGGTCGACGGTGACACCGAAAGCCGCGGAACAGCGGTCGCGTGGATCGCATCCACAAGCTTGGCTTCGCCTGTCATGATGTCATAGGTCGAAACCGTACGGCTCTTCTGATCAATGCCCAGGCCTGTCGAAGCGTTACCCTGCGGATCAAGATCGATGATCAAGACACGCTCGCCAATGGCAGCCAGAGCCGTTCCGAGATTGATCGCGGTCGTCGTCTTGCCAACGCCGCCCTTCTGGTTTGCCAGCGCTAGAACGCGCGGCTTTTGACCAGAGCGCGACAACCGGATGGAAGCGAGGTCGGACTTTTCCATGGCATAAAACCTTTTCACAAAACCTGACGTCACGCCTTCAGATGGGCTTCGATCACTTCGACAATATGGCCGGATGGATCCGTGACGCTCTGGTGTATTTTCGCCTGTATATTCCAATATTTAGCGGCTTCCGTCAATTCCGCATCAACATCTTGTCCCTTTAGAAACAGGCCTATACACGGATTTTTGGTAAGTTTTGCTTGCATTTCTAAAAGCTCTTTTAGAGACGCTAAAGCGCGCGCTGTCAGACAGTCAATCTGCTCCGGCAAGACAGTAAACGCGGCTTCAATCCGGCAATCATGAACCGTAACGGGCAATTTTAGGGTGCGGGCAACCTCGCGTAAAAACGCCACTTTTCGCCCATTGCTCTCAACCAGATGCATGTGAAATCCGGGCCTGTCCGCTAAAAGGATAGCGATCACCAAACCAGGAAATCCGGCTCCCGATCCGATATCAACCCAGATCCGGGCATCGGGGACAAATTTCGCCAATTGGGCGCTATCGACAATATGACGCGTCCAAAGGCTCGTCATCGTTCCGGGGCCGACAAGATTTTTGATCGTCTGCCAACGCTGCAGTAGCCCGACATAGGCATCGAAGCGATCCATTGTTTCACGTGAAACAGAAAGCAGCGGAAGCGCCTGAAGACGATCTTCCTGCAAACTCAATCCCCGCTCACCCGACCTTCCAGTCATGCTCCCTGCACCCGCTGCTCCGCCGCCTTACCGCGACGCCGCGCCTTCGCAGCAAGAACGGTCAGGGCCGCGGGCGTCATGCCTTCAATACGCCCCGCCTGCCCCAAAGTGCGCGGCTTGACCAGCGTAAGTTTATTCCGCAATTCGCTCGAAAGCCCGGAGACATCCGAGTAATCCATATCGGCCGGCATAACGAGCAACTCGTCGCGCTTGAAAGATTCAATATCCTTAAGCTGCCGATCAAGATAAACCGCATAGCGGGCATCATTCTCCAACCGGTCGACCATTTTGGAGCCGAATCGATTAAGCTCTGGCCAGAGCTGTGCCAATGCTTCCATCGTCTGCCCGGGATAGGAAAGAACATCAAACGCTGTTCGACGGATACCGTCTTGGTTGAGCTTAAGTCCGCGCCCAATCGCTTCGGTTGGTGTAACCGTGAGGCCTTTAAGGAGAGCCCGTGCATCCTCCAAGCCTGCTAGTCGGGTTTCAAAGTCTAGTTGTCTGGCCCTGCCGACAATTCCCCAGTCTAATCCTTTGGGGGTCAGCCGTTCATCGGCATTATCGGACCGCAAAGACAGGCGATATTCCGATCGGGACGTAAACATCCGATAAGGCTCTGTTACGCCTTGGGTAACGAGATCATCAATCAATACACCGATATAGGCCTCCGTACGGTCAACCACCACCCCGTCCGAACCGCTTGCCCGACGCGCGGCGTTTAATCCGGCGATCAAGCCTTGCGCCCCAGCCTCCTCATATCCGGTCGTTCCATTGATTTGCCCGGCGCAAAAAAGGCCCTTAATCGTCTTGGTCTCAAGCGTCGGCCACAAAGTCCGCGGATCGAGAAAATCATATTCAATGGCATAGCCAGGGCGAATGATGCGCGCTTTTTCTAAACCGGGAATGCTGACAACAAAGGCGCGCTGCACGGCTTCCGGCATGGAACTCGAAATACCATTCGGATAGACGGTGGGATCGTCTAAGCCTTCAGGCTCCAAAAAAATCTGATGGGTCGTTCTGTCTCCGAATCGAACAACCTTATCCTCAATCGACGGACAATAGCGCGGCCCTCTGCCCGCTATTTGTCCGGTGTAAATTGGGGCGCTGCCGAGGCTTTGTCGGATGATCTCATGCCCGGCTTCCGTGGTAGCTGTTACCCCACAACCGATCTGCCGCTGTTCGATCGTTTCTGTAAGGGACGAAAACGGCTCAATAGGATCATCGCCATACTGCATTTGGAGACGATCCCACGCAATCGTCCGACCATCCAGCCGTGGTGGCGTTCCCGTCTTCAACCGGCCAAGCTCAAACCCTGCTGATTGAAGCGCGCCCGAAAGCCTGCGGGCAGGCGGCTCGCCGATCCGGCCCGCTGAAAAACGAACAGGGCCGATATGCACTAATCCGTTCAAAAACGTTCCTGCGGTTAAAACTACAGCGCCCGCTTTTATCTGCAGACCGTCTTTAAGAATAACGCCACCGACCCGTCTACCGCCGTCCGTTAAAACCAGATCGTCGACCATGCCCTCGACAAAGCTCAAATGATCAGTCTCGCGGAGCAGTTTTTGCACCGCTAACCTATATAGCTTCCGGTCCGCCTGTGCGCGTGGCCCCCTGACGGCTGGACCTTTGCTGCGGTTTAAAACGCGAAATTGTATGCCGCCCAAATCCGCTGCTCGCGCCATAATACCGTCGAGCGCATCGATCTCCCTGACGAGATGACCCTTACCTAACCCGCCAATAGCCGGGTTACACGACATTGTTCCAACGGCATCAAGCGAGGTCGTCACCAAGGCGGTACGCGCGCCGAGCCGTGCAGACGCTGCGGCAGCCTCCGTTCCAGCATGGCCACCGCCGATGATGATGACGTCAAAACTATCAACCAAATCCGGCGTTGACTGCAGTGACGCTGAGTCTTGTTTCACGTGAAACACCCTATTTCATTTCCCGATACAAAACTGAGAGAACAACCGATCCAGAATATCTTCAACACCAACGTGACCGGTAACCCGGGCAATGGCCCGCATAGCGATCCGCACTTCTTCGACGACCAGCTCAGTTCCCGCTGAATGAAGGATGGTCAAAGCCCTGTCAACCGATTCGACTGCTTCAGTTACCGCTTCGCGTTGGCGCGCTCGTGTCAGTACGGCGCCTTCGCCACTCTGCCCTATCCGGTCCCGGACCAGCTCCGTCACCACCTGCACAAATTCATCCATCCCATCGCCCGTAAGGGCCGATAGCCCGAGGTCATCCGCTTCGACCAAGCGCTTGTCGATCTGGGTAATCACGGGCAACAATCGGCCCGATATCTCCCGCAGCTCCTTCGGTAGCTCGGCTTCAATCTCTTCTACGGTTCGAAGCCATACCACAATATCGGCAGCCTCTGCCCGGGCGAGCATCCGCCTGACACCTTCTTGCTCAATCTCATCCGCTGATATTCTTAATCCGGCCGTATCCAGCACCGTTACCGGATACCCCCCCAGATCCAAACGCGCCTCGACAATATCCCGCGTCGTACCGGGCAGGGGCGACACGATCGCAATGTCGCGTTGTGCCAAAGCGTTCAATAGCGTCGACTTTCCAGCGTTAGGTGCGCCAGCCAAAACAACCGTGAAGCCTTCACGAAGGCGTTCGCCGCGATCGCACGTCGCGAGAACCCTCACCATCTGACCCTTTAAATTCAAAAGGCGCGATGCCGCTTCGTTTAATATCCCGGCATCGACATCACCTTCATCTGAGAAGTCCAGCTCGGCCTCAAACAGCGCTAGTATAGCGATCAACTCGGCACGCCATTGATCTACTTCGCGGCTCAAACCCCCGGTTAATTGCCGAATGGCTTGCTGTCTTTGCTGTTCCGTTTCCGAATCGATCAAGTCTGCAAGACCTTCGGCCTGCACCAGATCCATCCGACCATTATCAAGGGCACGGCGCGAAAACTCCCCCGGCCTGGCTAGCCGAAACTCAGGGATGCTGCCCAAGAGCTCTAACAATCGTGAGACAACACTCACGGCACCATGACAGTGAAACTCGAGTGTGTCTTCGCCGGTAAAACTATCGGGGCCCAAAAACCATAGACACAGGGCTTCATCGATGACTTGTCCGTCCGTCGACGTTAACCGGCGAAGCGCTGCGCGCCTTGGTTTCAACGAACGAATGTTAAATAAAGCAAATGCCAAATGAGCATACGGGCCGCTCACCCGAATAACGCTCAAGCCTGATTTTCCCCGGCCTGTCGCTACCGCAAAGATCGTATCGCTCACGAATCGATCCTCATTTCACAAGCCGATAGGGCTTATCAGGTATTCATCGATTCAAAGAAATCGGTATTGGTCTTGGTCTGACGTAATTTATCAGCCAAGAATTCAATCGCATCGACCGTACCCATCGGGTTAAGAATCCGCCGCAGGACGTACATTTTTTTAAGTACATCAGCCGGTACCAGAAGCTCTTCCTTGCGGGTTCCGGAACGGGTGATATCAAGCGCTGGGAAGACCCGCTTATCCGAAACCTTACGGTCGAGAATAATTTCCGAATTGCCCGTACCTTTAAATTCTTCAAAGATCACTTCGTCCATACGGCTTCCTGTATCGATCAAGGCTGTTGCGATAATTGTCAGTGAGCCGCCTTCTTCAATGTTACGCGCAGCACCGAAAAAGCGCTTTGGGCGCTGCAATGCATTAGCATCAACACCGCCGGTCAACACCTTGCCGGATGATGGAACCACCGTGTTATAGGCCCGGCCCAAGCGGGTAATCGAATCGAGCAGGATCGCAACATCACGGCCATGCTCAACAAGGCGCTTGGCTTTCTCAATTACCATTTCAGCAACCTGAACGTGGCGGGATGCTGGCTCATCAAAGGTCGACGAGACAACCTCACCATTTACCGAGCGCTGCATGTCCGTCACTTCTTCGGGACGCTCATCGATGAGCAACACGATCAAGTAGCATTCAGGATGATTGGTCGTAATCGATTGCGCGATATTTTGCAGCAATACAGTCTTACCCGTACGCGGTGGCGCAACGATCAAACCGCGTTGCCCCTTTCCAATCGGCGAGACAATATCAATGACGCGTGCCGAGAAGTCTTTACGCGTCGGATCTTCAATCTCGAGTTTCAAACGCTCATTCGGATAAAGCGGCGTCAAATTGTCGAAATTAACCTTATGCCGCGACTTTTCCGGATCTTCGAAATTGATCGTATTGACCTTCACAAGCGCAAAATAACGCTCGCCATCTTTCGGACCACGAATTTGACCTTCAACCGTATCACCCGTCCTCAAACCAAAGCGACGAATTTGCGCTGGTGAAACGTAAATGTCATCGGGACCGGCCAAATAATTCGAATCGGGCGAGCGCAAGAAGCCAAAACCATCGGGTAGAACTTCAACGACGCCCTCGCCAATAATCTCTGTCTCATTCGCTGCGAGTTGCTTCAAAATGGCAAACATTAACTCTTGTTTGCGCATCGTCCCCGCATTTTCGACCAAAAGCTCGTCGGCAAACGCCAACATCTCGGTCGGGGACTTCTTCTTTAGTTCTTGAAGCTTCATCTCGCGCATAAACAGACTCTATGGTGCAGCGATGCCTTACGGCACCACAAAAGGGTAATTTGGGAAAATCAAAACCAACAGACATCCAGCGAACTGAGCTGGCCCAACCGACTGAGAAAGCGAGGATGCTACCCGTCAAGATTGGAGGTTTCGAGAACAGAACGACGTTTCGATACCGCCTTTTTTATAAAAGCGCAAGCGAGACGCTAAACGGATAATTTTAAAATGGTTTAAGGATGACGAGCGCCACAGCAACAATCATCAATAAAGTGGGTATCTCATTGAAAACACGATAATATTTTGAAGAGTGACGATTTTCATCCCGCGCAAATCGCTTGACCAGGCCAACCATCATCCCATGCGCACCGCTGAGAATCAGTACCGCCAATAATTTAGCGTGAAACCACCCCTCACCAACCGCACCACTCGAAAAGGCCATCCAAAGTCCTGCTATCCACGCGACCACCATTGCGGGCGTCATAATGGCCTTCAATAGCCGGCGCTCCATAATCTTGAATGTCTCAGACGTCGCCGATCCGACCTCTACCGTTGAATGATACACAAACAATCGCGGCAAATAGAGCAAGCCAGCCATCCATGAGATGACAGCTAAAACATGTAAAACTTTAACCCATAGATAAACCAAACTCAGCCCCGCACCCGTTTCATCAATCTTTCAACATGCGCAACGGGCGTTTCTGGAACAATTCCGTGGCCCAAATTGAAAATATGAGGTCCTTTTGAAAAAGCCTCGATAATACCGTCAACACGTCGATCCAATTGATCGCCGCCTGCTACCACCGCAAGCGGATCTAAATTGCCCTGTACAGGCTTTAACGGCTGAAGAGTCGATGCTGCCCAATGAGGATCCGTGCCCCAATCAATCGCAACCGCATCTGCCCCGGTTTTCGACGCATATTGAATATGATTGGCGCCTGAACCACGACCAAATACAATAAATTTAGCTTGCGGATGCCGCTTCCGCACACCCTCGATAATCCGTCTAATTGGCCCGATCGACCACTGCTCGATACCATCAGCCGTTAACGCGCCAGCAAAGCTTTCGAAAATCTGCAAAGCATCGACACCCGCTTCAACCTGACGGCAAAGATAGGCAATCGAGGATTCGACCAAAAGATCGATTAAACGAGCCAAATATTCCGGATTACGATAAGCAACCAGGCGAATAGGCGCCAATTCTGGCGTGCTTTTACCAGCGATCATATAACTAGCTACCGTCCATGGCGCGCCGCAAAAGCCTAAAAAGGTCGTCTCTTTCGGCAGCGCTTCTTTAACACGGCCGATCGTTTCGAAAACTGGTGCCAATCGATCAAGATCAACGGAGCCCTTTAACTCGGATAGATTATTTTCGACGAGCAGAGGCGGTAACCGTGGACCTTCGTTTTCTGCAAACGATACGCCTTGGCCCAAAGCATCAGGGATCACGAGAATATCCGAGAATAAAATAGCCGCATCGAAACCAAAGCGCCGAATTGGTTGAAGCGTTACCTCCGTCGCCAAATCGGGGGAATAACAAAAATCGATAAAGTTTTTAGACCGCGCTCTCACTTCCCGATATTCTGGTAAATATCGACCAGCCTGTCGCATGATCCAAATTGGAGGCCGCTTTTGTTGAACGCCATTAAGCGTTGCGAGTAGGGGTTTATCGACAGACACGAGCTTATTCACCGATTGGGTCAAAAAGAGATTCCTTAAGAGATTCTTAATTCTTGTTGTTGTTAGCCAGGGATTAAAGATAACACGAACTCATCCACAGAATGTCCACGGTTTTGACTACATTTGTCAATTTTTCTAGACAAATTTTTTGTCAGGAACAAATTCCAGTAAGCGATAAATTTATTCATTAATATCAATACTTTATATAATTCGACCCAAGAGGCTAAAAGATACTGTTAAAAATTTATCCTCATTTTCAGAAATTTCCATGTTGCCGTCCGTCCCAAAAAAGCATCTGTTGATGAAATTGGAGCGATAGGAGATAGGGATTTTCTAACTCTCCCAAAGGGACCTGCTTATCCCCATTATCCATGAAAGCGTCCACAGCTTCCAACGATTGGTTTGATTGGTTTGAATCGCAATTATTTCCATCTTCATCTCGTTTCCGATTCCACCGGCGAGACATTGATTGCAGTCAGCCGCGCGGCTGCGGCTCAATATGAAACCGTGTCGGCCATTGAGCATGTCTATCCCCTTATCAGGAACGAAGCTCAGTTGGATCGTGTGATTGTCGGCCTCGAAAATGCCCCGGGGATTGTCCTTTATACCCTTGTTGACCAAACCCTAGCTAAACGGCTTGAAACCGCATGCGCCGAGTTTGGATGTCCATGCCTCTCCGTTCTCGATCCTGTTTTGTCCATTTTCCAAGCCTATCTGGGTTTGAGCTATACGCATCGCCCTGGTGCGCAACACGTCTTGAATTCGGATTATTTCAAACGGATCGATGCTTTAAATTATACAATGATGCATGATGACGGACAACAGGGACAGGATCTCGAAGGCGCGGACATCATCTTGGTAGGCGTCAGCCGAACATCAAAAACACCGACAAGCATTTATCTCGCCAATCGCGGCTATAAAACCGCCAATGTCCCGCTGGTACCTGGCATTTTACCGCCCGATGGGCTCGAAACGGTCAAAAAGCCGCTGGTTGTCGGCTTGGTCGCAAGCCCTGAACGGATTGTGCAAATCCGACAAAACCGCCTTTTGACGCTGAATGCCCCCGAAAACTCCCCTTATATTGATAAAATAGCCGTAACCGAGGAAATCGCTCATTCTAGGCGGCTTTGTGCGCGCCATAATTGGCCGATGATTGATGTTTCTAGGCGCTCGATTGAGGAAACCGCAGCGGCGATTATTGATCTCTATCGCGATCATTTGCGCCAACGGGAAGTTCAATGAGCGCTAATCTATCTGTTTGGATTGGCGACTACCCGCTTATTCTGGCCTCTAAAAGCAAGACGCGGCGCGATTTACTGGCAGGAGCGCATTTGGCTCCCGAAATTCACGTGCCAGAATTTGACGAGCGCGCTTTTGAAAATGCACTTGAAGCGGAAAACCTAAGCCCTGTCGATCGCGCTCATGCTTTGGCATGCGAAAAAGCTCGTTTAGCAAGCCTGTCGTTTCCGCAGCATTACGTGATTGGTGCCGATCAAATTTTAGCGTGCGAGAAAACCGTTTTGCACAAAGCGCAAAGCGTAAACGAAGCTAAACGACAACTGGCTTTTCTATCCGGTAAAACACATCAGCTGATCAGCGCCTTTGCTATTGCGCGCGATGGTCATGTTCTTTTCGAAGATCATGATACAGCGCAAATGACCATGCGTAGGATGACGGCACAACACATTGAACGCTATTGCGAACAGGCGGGCGATGCCATTCTGAACAATGTTGGATGTTATGCGCTAGAAGGCTTAGGCGTTCATCTTTTTGAACGCGTTGAAGGTGATTTTTTCACCGTGTTAGGATTGCCACTTGAAAGTTTAATCGGGTTTTTTCGACGCGAAGGATGCTTGTCATTATGAGTGAAATTATGCCTGCCGCCTGCGTTATCGGTCATCCCATCGCTCATTCGCGCTCGCCGATGATCCATGGCTATTGGCTCAACCAGCTCGGACTTAAAGGGCACTATAATCGCGAAGATGTGTTGCCGGAAAATTTTGCCGAATTTGTCCGCTCCTTACGCGATCATGGCTATGTCGGCTGCAATGTAACGCTTCCCCATAAAGAAGCAGCCTTCCGTTTGCTGGATCGCGCCAGCGCCTGTGCTCAACATTTGCAAGTCGCCAATACGCTTTGGTTTGAAGGCGATCTATTGTGCGGTGATAACACGGATGTTGAAGGCTTTATTGCCAATTTGGATGATCGCGCCCCCCATTGGGGCACCCACTTAAAAAAGGCCGTTATTTTGGGTGCCGGTGGTGCAGCCGCCAGCATTATTGTTGGTTTACAAGAGAGAGGCGCAACCGATATTCGTCTCGTTAATCGCACCATCGAAAAAGCCGAAATTTTAGCCCACCGTTTTGGCCCGACGGTGCATCCGACGCCTTGGTCGGATCTTCACCAGTGTCTCACGGATGCTGATATTTTAGTCAATACAACCTCTTTGGGCATGAAAGGTCAGGCCGAGCTCGATATTGATCTTGATCCTTTGCCCCTCAAAGCGTTGGTCACGGATATCGTCTATGTTCCGCTGGAAACGGGATTATTGCGTCAGGCCAAACAGCGCGGAAACCCGATTGTTGACGGGTTGGGCATGCTGCTTTTCCAAGCCGTCCCCGGATTTGAGCATTGGTTTGGTCAAAGACCGACCGTGACCAAAGAACTTCGTGGCCTTATCGAAGATCACATCAGAGGCGTAACCCCATGACTTTTGTGCTGGGCCTGACGGGCTCTATCGGCATGGGAAAATCTACGACGTCGCAGCTCTTTCGCGATAAAGGCGTGCCGGTATACGATGCTGACGCAACGGTTCATGCGCTTTATCGGGGTAAAGCGGCCCCTTTGGTTGAAGCTGCCTTTCCTGGCAGCGTTGTTGAGGGTGTCGTTGACCGGAAACGATTATCGGCAATGGTTTTAGGCAATTCAGAGGCGATCAAACGTCTGGAAGCCATTGTTCATCCGATTGTGCGCGAAGCCGAGCGGACCTTCCTACGTGAAGCTCTTGCCCAATCCTTGCCGCTTGTTGTGCTCGATATTCCTTTGCTGCTCGAAACAAGCGGCCAAGACCGCGTTGATGCAATTATTTTGGTTTCAACCGAATATTCTGTTCAGAAGGCGCGAGTACTTGCGCGTCCCGGTATGACCGAAGAGCATTTTAAAGCCATTTTGGCCCGTCAAATTCCAGATCAGGAAAAACGCAAACAGGCACATTTGATCATTGATACGAGCTATGGTGTAGAAGATGCTGGCCGACAGGTTGATGCGGCCATTCGGACCTTTACTGGACGAAACGGACACGCGGCTAATATCGCGATTAAAGGAAAAGCCTAATTTATGCGCGAGATCGTTTTTGATACGGAAACAACGGGGCTTAATCCCTTGGGCGGAGACCGGATCGTCGAAATAGGGTGCGTTGAATTGTTCAACCGCCTTCCGACGGGCGAGACCTTTCATGTCTATCTTAATCCCGAGCGCGATATGCCGGAGGCTGCTTTTCGGGTCCACGGTCTCTCCGTTGAATTTTTATCGGATAAGCCGCTTTTCACCGATATCGCGCAGGATTTCATCGATTTCATCGGCGATGCCGCGCTTGTTGCGCATAATGCATCCTTCGATATGGGCTTCATCAATGCCGAATTGGTAAGGGTTAATCGTCCGATTATCGATTCAGAGCGGGTGATCGACACCCTACAAATCGCACGACGTAAAAACCCTTTTGGGCCTAATAGCCTCGATGCGCTGTGCCAGCGCTACAATATCGATAATTCGAAGCGCACAAAGCATGGCGCTTTGCTCGATTCAGAAATTCTGGCGGAAGTTTACATCGAGCTTACAGGCGGTCGACAGGCCGATTTAGGTCTAGCCACCACAGAATCGAAGCCATCAGAACGTCAAAAGCTCGACGAAGGCACAAGTTTAAGGACGAAGCGACCAACGGCATTGCCCAATCGCTTGTCAGAGGACGAGCTTGCGGCTCATGGCGCTTTCGTCGCCACCCTCAGCGGTGACGTTATTTGGAAAGACTATATTCGCGAAGCCTCTGACGACTGAGCGAAGCAAAAACTTAGGCGTTGCCCACGGTTTCGCTTTGCATTTGAGATATTTTCTGCTGATAGAGCCCGGCAAAATCAATCGGATCGATGAGCAGGGGCGGGAAACCACCATTGCGGACGCTATCGGCGACAATCTGGCGCGCGAATGGGAAAAGTAGGCGTGGGCACTCAATCATGATCACGCCCTGGATATTCTCGGCAGGAATATTGAGGATACGGAAAACGCCGGCATAAATAAGCTCAAACCGGAACATGACATCATCTGCTTCGCCGGCTTTTCCTTCTAAAAGCAGTTCGACTTCAAAATCGGTTTCACCAATTTGTTTTGCGTTAACATTGACGTTAATCGCGATATTAGGTCCATTTTCGCGGGGAACGAGCGAATTTGGCGCGTTTGGATTTTCAAAAGACAGATCCTTGATATATTGCCCGAGCGCTGAAAGGCTTGGACGGGCTTGGTTGGCTGTATCGGCTTCTGTCATAATCAAGGGCTCCAAGAATTGGTGTCGATAGAAGGATAAAAATCGACATGTGATCGCGGTATGATAGACCTGAACGTGATTTTTGCCCTAAGGTCAAGCGTAAGCGATTTGGATTTTGATGATTAAATCCCATATAGAAGCGAGTGTGTTGGTATAATGCCAAACAGAGCTGGTTAGATTTTCATGCAGGATGGTTTTGATTTGTCGATTATCGTTTTTTTATTGCTCGCCGTTTTTGTAGGCTGGCGTCTTTACAGCGTGCTTGGAACACGGTCTGGTCGCGATGATCAGGCGCCTACGTCAAATTTGGCATCGGTGGTAAAACTGGTTTCGCCCGTTGCACCGCGCGATGCGACCGCTGAGCCGGTTGTAGAGGATCAAGAGGCCGATCCGGCGCGCTGGAAGGGCATTGCTGAACTTGGAACACCCTTGGCCGATTCACTCGATGCGCTTGTGGCCGCCGATCGTAGTTTTGACGCAAAGCAATTTATTACCGGTGCGCGCGGTGCCTATGAAGCCATTGTCGTGGCTTTCGCATCCGGGGATCGCAACACCTTGCGCGAACTCCTGTCGCGTGACGTCTTCGAGAGTTTTGTCGCTGCAATCGCTGATCGTGAAAAGCGCGGCGAAACGGTTGAAACAACCTTTGTCGGCATTGAAAAAGCCGAGTTGCATCACGTGCAATTGCGCGGAAATGCGGCTCAGATAACGGTACAATTTCTTTCAAAACTGATCACTGCAACGCGCGATGCCGCAGGTGTTATTACCGATGGTGCGGCCGATAAAGTTGTCGATGTCACAGACATCTGGACCTTTGCCCGCGAACTCACTAGCCGTGATCCCGTGTGGAAATTGATTGCCACAGAGGCCGCTCATTGAGTTGAATACATGCTGCCTGAGCTGATCGATGCCGATCTTAAACCCATTCCTTTTTCGGCGATCGATCATTGGCTGGCAGATGATCTGCAAGATGCCTTTTTTAGTTTCTTAAAAACCGCAAAAGCAGAACTTGCCCAAACGCCTCATTTGCGACCGACCCGGTGGCAAGATGCGCGCTTGGTGCCTCTTTTTGCTAAAGCCCTCGAATACGCTTCAAAAAAGGCTGATCCACGGGCTTTTTTTGAAACCTATTTTGAGCCCTATAAAGTTGAGCCTCATAAAGGCCGCGGCTTTTTAACGGGATATTACGAGCCCGAAATTTCAGGCTCTCTTGAAAAAACCGCCGAATTTTCAATCCCTGTTCTCGCTCGACCGATTGATCTTGTTACCTTCCCGCAAGATGAGCCGTCACCGCTTGCGCCTTATTCCGCTGCTCGACGGACAAAAGATAGATTTGAGCCCTTTTTTGATCGCGCCGCGATTTGGGATGGCGCGCTCGACGGTTTGGGTCTTGAGCTCCTTTATTTGCCCGACAAGGTTGAGTTGTTTTTCGCCCATATTCAGGGCTCGGCACGTGTTCGCCTGCCGGATGGAAAAATCTGTCGTCTCACTTATGCGGGTCGAAATGGCCACCCCTATACGACAATCGCCAAAGTGATTGTCGCAGAAGGTCATATGGCGCTAAGCGATGTTCATTTGGAATCGCTGAAAGCATGGCTGCGCGCCAACCCCGTTCACGCCGAACGTCTGATGCGATTAAACCAGTCCTATATCTTTTTCTCGCGCTCGGATGATTTGCCCGAGACCGAAGGCCCCATCGGTGCCGCCTCGACAAGTTTGGACGCAGGCCGCTCCATCGCGGTCGATCGGCGGCAATGGAGCTATGGATTACCCTTTTTCATTTCCGCCGAATTGCACGATGGGCATGGACAAACCGTACCTTTCTCGCGTTTGATGATCGCGCAAGATACGGGATCAGCCATACTGGGTGCTGCACGGGCCGATCTCTTTATGGGATCGGGCGAGGCGGCAGGGCGCCAGGCGGGGTTGATCCGTCATCCTGGCGATTTTATCGTTTTGTTGCCTCGGAGCTGAAGAGAAATGTCGAGCGGGCGGCGAAAAAGGACGTTAACCTCAGACGAAGTATCGCTTTGGTCTCACGTCACGCGTCATATCGAACCGATTCGGTCGAAAACGCCCAAAATTGAAGCGCCGATTACAGCATCTGATCCCATACCCGATGTAAAAGTCCCGCCGCCGCCGCCAAAATTTGTCAAACCGCCAAAAGCGGAAGCGCTAGCGCCTAAACCGACCGCGAAACTTCCACCACCCGCCATCCCGCCATTGGCTCCGCTCGAAAGGCGCTTACGGCAACGCCTCTCGCGAGGTGCGCAACCGATTGATTCGGTGATCGATCTGCACGGTAAACGGCAAGACGAAGCGCATGAGGCACTACGCCGCTTTATCATCGGCGCGCATGCTATGGGCTATGCGGTTATTCTGGTCGTCACCGGAAAGGGCGCGTCGGGCCCCAATGATCAGGGGTTGTTGGAAGAGCGCGGCGTTTTGCGGCGCACGGTCCCGCATTGGCTCCGAATGCCGGATATGCGCCCTTATGTCATCGGGTTTGAGCCTGCGGCCCAACATCACGGCGGTTCCGGCGCGCTTTATGTGCGCATCAGGCGCAAACGAGGCGGCGGCGCGGCATGACCCCCTTCGGCGCCCGCTTACGGCAATTGCGCGAAGACCGCGGTATCCGCTTGAAAGACATGGCGGAAGAATTAGGCGTATCCGCCACCTATCTTTCTGCGCTCGAACATGGCCGACGCTCCAAACCCAATTGGAGCTTCATTCAGCGCGTGATCCATTATTTCAACATCATCTGGGACGAGGCGGACGAGTTGCAGCGCCTCGCCGATGTATCGAACCCGAAGATTACGGTCGACACAGCGGGGCTTCCGCCGAAAGCAACTGAGCTTGCCAATCGGCTCGCACGCGACATCGCCACCCTCACCGAGGCCGATCTCGATGCGCTGCTTGAGACGCTGGACGCTGCCCGCAAACGGTCCCGCACTTGACGGCAGCCTCGCCCACTGCCAAACGGGCGCGCGTTTCTAATTGAGAGAAAGTAGTTAAATGGCCAATCAATCCCATGATGTTTTAGGCATCGGCAACGCCATCGTCGATGTGTTGGCCCACACGGAAGATGATTTCCTCATCGCCAACCAGCTCAATAAAGGCTCGATGCGGTTGATCGATGAGCCGGAAGCCGAGCGGCTTTACGGCGCGATGGGCCCTGCCACGATTATTTCCGGCGGTTCAGCCGCCAATACCACGGTCGGCATCGCGTCCCTTGGTGGCAAGGCCGCCTTTATCGGCAAAATTCGCCAGGATGCGGTAGGCGATGTGTTTGCGCATGATATTCGCGCGATCGGCGTGCGCTTTGATACGCCGCGTTCGGTGGATGGCCCGGCCACGGCGCGCAGCTTTATTCTCGTCACGCCTGACGGCGAGCGCACGATGAATACCTATCTCGGTGCCTGCCAATTGCTGAACCCCGACGATATTGACGAGGCCATCGTTGAAGCCTCCTCGATTACCTATCTCGAAGGCTATCTCTGGGATCCACCGGATGCGAAAGAAGCTTTTCGGAAAGCGGCAGGCATCGCCCATCGCGCGGGCAATAAAGTGTCCATCACTTTATCCGACAGCTTCTGCGTCGATCGCTACCGCGACGAATTCCGCGAATTGCTGCGCGATAAAACCATCGACATTCTGTTTGCCAATGAGCACGAGCTCAAAAGCCTCTATGCGACGTCGGATTTCGACAGTGCGTTGGCGGCTTTGCGGCAAGAAGGCACGCTCGGTGTCGTCACCCGTTCCGAGCACGGCTCATTGGTTGTGACGCGCGAGACAACAAAGGCCGTCAGCGCTTTCCCGATTGAAACGCTGGTTGACACAACCGGTGCGGGCGATCTGTTTGCCGCAGGTTTCTTATTGGGATTAGCGCGCGGCATCTCGCATGAAGATTGTGCGCGGATGGGTGCATTGGCAGCAGCCGAAGTCATTCAGCATTTGGGCGCTCGGCCGCAAACCAGCCTCAAAGAACTCGCATTGCAAAACGGGCTTACAATTTCCTGAGCGCCACTTCGGTGATGCTGTGATGCCCGCCTTTGGTCAAAATAAGGTCGGCGCGGGGACGCGTCGGCTCGATATTTTCACGCAAATTGGTGAGGTTGATCCGCTTCCAAATATCGCGCGCCATCGCCTCGGCATCGCCATCGCTTAACTCGGCATATTTGCGGAAGAAGCTGCGCGGGTCTCTGAAAGCGGTATCGCGCAACCGCATGAAGCGGTTGACATACCAACGCTCAAGATCGTCTTCGGGCGCATCAAGATAGATCGAAAAATCAAAAAAATCGGAGACGAACGGAATAGGCTTTGATGATTTAGGGAGCCGATTTGGCAACAGCACATTCAAGCCTTCAACGATGAGAATATCGGGCCGATCGACGGTGATTTTTTCACCCTTAACCACATCATAAACCAGATGCGAATAAACGGGCGCTTCAACATGGTGCTTGCCCGCTTTGATATCCGATAAAAACCGGATCAAGGCCGTACCATCATAGCTTTCCGGAAAGCCTTTGCGCTCCATCAAGCCCTCTGCTTCAAGCTCGGCATTGGGCAGCAGAAATCCGTCGGTTGTTACCAACTCCACTTTCGGCGTATTGGGCCAACGCGAGAGCAGTGCCTTCAAAACACGCGCCGTTGTTGATTTGCCTGCGCTCACCGAGCCTGCAAGGCCAATCACATAGGGCACCTTGCCATCTTCGGCCATCAAGAAGCGCTGCGTGGCTTTAAACAGACCCTGCGTTGCCGCCACATAGAGCGAAAGCAAACGTGTGAGCGGGAGATAAATCGCAACCACTTCGTCGAGTGAAATCGGGTCGCTTAAGGATTGCAGTTTTTGCAAATCATCGGCCGTTAAGGTCATCGGCGTATCAGCACGCAATTCCGCCCATTCCTGACGCGAAAAAACACGATAGGGCGATAAAGCCTCAGCCAGCGCATCGGCTTCCGCTTCATAGCTGAGATAATCGCCAATGCCGCTCATCTGCGATAGGTCCGAAATCAGGCTTGTGGCCGGGCAGCTTTTTCAGCCAAGCCCGTTTGCGCGGTGCGCCGTTTAAGTTCCACCATTACCT
>JAPJMW010000053.1 GCA_026461505.1 Beijerinckiaceae bacterium | reverse complement strand
GCGTTACTGATACCCGATGATCCGCAATCGCTTCGAGATCCGTTCCATGACCAGGGACTGATTTTCCACGCGCAAAGGCAATCCAATAATAAGGATTACCCCGACCATCGAACCGTTCGTCAATCCTGAGCAAATCTTGCTGGCGTTGCCCCTGAACGGAAACGCTGGTGCCTTTGACGTCTTCGGGTTTGCAATTTGGGAAATTAATATTCACCAAAATATTTGGAGGAATGCCCTCCTTGAGAACTTTACGAATAATATCGGGAGCTAAAGTCTCGGCACAATTCCAATGCAAAGCCTTTACCGTATCTGGGCCGTAACATTGCGAGAGCGCGATGGAGGGAACGCCAAGAATGGTGCCCTCGATTGCTGCAGCGACTGTGCCCGAATAGGTCACGTCTTCAGCAACATTCTGCCCGCGATTGACGCCCGACAAAATAAGGTCCGGCTTGCGATCAAGGACATGACGGACGGCCATAATTACACAATCCGTAGGTGTACCGCGAACGGCATAGCGCTGCGGGCCCGATTGGCGCAAACGAAGCGGATCATTCAGCGACAAAGAATGAGCAACGCCTGATTGATCCGTCTCAGGGGCGACAATCCACACATCGTCGGAAAGGGTACGCGCAATCGCTTCGCAAATGGCTAAGCCAGGGGCATGAATACCGTCATCATTCGTGACTAAAATGCCCATTTTATACCGCTTTTTCTATTTTTGTGATGCCGCCCATATAGGGCAATAAGGCCTCAGGTATTGTGACAGAGCCGTCCGCGTTTTGATAATTTTCCAAAATGGCTACCAAAGTGCGGCCGACGGCCAGACCCGAGCCGTTTAACGTATGGACAAACCGATTGCCCTTGCCGTCCGTTGATTTAAAGCGCGCATTCATGCGTCGTGCCTGGAAATCGCCGCAGACCGAGCAGGACGAAATCTCGCGATACATGCCCTGCCCCGGCAACCAAACCTCAATATCATAGGTCTTTTGCGAGCCAAATCCCATGTCTCCGGTGCATAGCGTCATCACACGATAAGGTAGCCCGAGCTTTTGAAGTACTTTTTCGGCGGAGCGCGTCATGTGCTCGTGTTCGATTTCCGATTGCTCCGGCGTTGCAATCGTCACCAATTCAACCTTCTGGAATTGGTGCTGGCGGATCATGCCTCGCGTGTCACGTCCTGCCGAGCCTGCTTCCGCACGGAAACAATGCGTCAAAGCCGTCATCCGCATAGGCAGTGTTTTCTCCTCAACGATCTCTTCACGAACGAGATTGGTGAGCGAAACTTCCGCCGTTGGAATAAGCCAATAATCCGGCAAGGCGCGGAAAAGGTCATCGGCGAATTTCGGCAATTGACCTGTACCAAACATGGCATGGTCTTTAACGAGCAGTGGCGGGTTAACCTCCATATAGCCATTTTCGCTGGTATGAAGATCGAGCATGAAGTGACCTATTGCGCGTTCAAGCCGCGCCAATTGGCCTTTATTCACCACGAAGCGCGCACCGGACATCTTGGCAGCAGCCTCAAAATCCATAAGGCCCAAGGCTTCACCAATCTCGAAATGCTGCTTGGCCTCAAACCCCAAAGGCTTTGGCTCACCCCAAATGCGGGTCACCACATTGCCATGTTCATCACTGCCAACCGGCACCGACTCCAAAGGTGTATTCGGGATCGCGGCCAATTCGGCATCCAAGGCGGCAATCATCTGTTTTTCGAGCGCTTCGGCTTCCGCAAGCTTGTCCTTCAGCGACGCTACTTCCGCCTTCAAAGCATCCGCACGCGTCTGATCTTTTGCGGCCATTGCTTGGCCAATTTCTTTCGACAGCGCATTACGGCGTTCTTGCGTCGACTGCGAAACCGCAATCGCGGCGCGACGTTCATCATCCATCGCCAATAAATGAGCGGATAGAGACGCCGCTCCACGATGTTGCAAACCTTGGTCAAAACGCTCGGCGTTTTCGCGGATCCAGCGGATATCGTACATGAATTTTCTCGTCTAACTGTTTTTAAAGAAACGGAAAAACGGTTTATTCGGCGTTTCGGTCCGCTTCAGCCTTGGCACGTTGTTTTTCGACGATTCGCACGGCGAAGATAGATGCCTCATACAAAAGCAGGGTCGGAATAGCGAGCGACATCTGACTAATCACATCGGGAGGCGTTAAGACGGCAGCCACCACAAAGACTAAAACAATCGCATAGCGCCGTTTGTCGCGTAAGAATTGCGCGTCGATAAAGCCCGCACGGGCCAATAGCGTTAAAACAACAGGAAGCTGGAACGTAATTCCAAACGCGAAAATTAGTGTCATAATGAGTGACAAATATTCACTCACCTTCGGTAAAAGCTCGATCGATGCTGCGCCGGCAACGTCAAGCTGCTGCTGGCCGATAGAGTATTTCATGACAATCGGCATCGCGATAAAAAACACGACCGACGCGCCCACCAGAAATAAAACAGGAGTCGCAATCAGATACGGAACAAACGCATCCTTTTCGTTTCTATACAGACCCGGGGCTACAAATTTATAAATTTGAGTTGCAACAACCGGAAACGAACAAAAAGAAGCACCGAAAACGGCTATTTTAATTTGCGTAAATAAATATTCGAGTGGTGCTGTATAAATGAGTTTGACCTGTGAAACGTCGCCGGCGGCAAGGACATAGGGGAAGATCAAAATATTGTAGATTTGCTTTGCGAAGAAAAAGCAAAAGAAGAACATGATAAAAAACGCTACTAGCGATTTAATGAGCCGCGCGCGCAACTCAATCAAATGCTCCATTAATGGCGCTTTCGATGCGTCAATATCTTCCGTCGTCATGACGCATCTTCTTGTGGTTCGGATTTTTTGCTTGGCGAACGACGTTTCGGCTTTTCACCGTCGGCCGCATCTTCGGATGACGTTATCTCTGAAAATAGATTGGCGTCGTTGTCATCTGTCTCGGCAACGGCCTTTTTAGTTCTCTTCTTAGGCTTAGGTTTATCCTCAACCTCGTCAACAGCCACCGTTACTGGCTCAATAACCTGTTCCGGTTCGGTTGAGGCAGGTTCGAACGGAATGGCTGGAGCAGGCGCCGATAACTCCGCAAGCGTTGGGTAGACTTCTTTTATCTCGGCGGAGGCTGCCACGCCCGACATGTCCGATTTGATATCCGAAATAAGCTTTTGTGCGTCCGCCATATCCGCTTCGCGCATGGCATCGCTAAACTGATTTTGGAAATCACCCGCCATACGGCGCATTTTTCCGACGGCCTGCCCAACAGTCCGTAAGAGGCCGGGTAATTCTTTAGGACCGATGGCCACAAGCGCAACAACGCCTATGACAACCAGTTCCCCTGCGCCGAAATCAAACATCGAGCAAAAGCCTGCTTTCCGAGCGCTTAACGCGCACGTTGAACCAATTAACCGGCTTTATGCTCGTGTGGAGCGGCCTGTGGCGCAGCAGCCGGAGCCGCTGCTGGGCCAGGAACGGGCTTAGCCGCTTCGGCAGGATGAGCGGCTGCGACAGGTTCATCATCAGCCATTCCCTTTTTGAACGACTTAATGCCTTTGGCAACATCACCCATAAGGTCTGAAACTTTACCACGACCAAATAGCAGCATCACGATGATACCGACGACAACCCAGTGCCAGATGCTAACGCTTCCCATAAGGGGCCTCCGATTAAATTGAGCCCGGATATACCAAGCAATATTGTCTGGAACTGAAACTAGGCGCACGGGACTGTAAAAACAAGAACTTCGTGCGCTTGAATTTTAAAATACCGATTTATGTCAGCTCAATGTGGTCCAGCCTCAAGCGCTTCTTCGCTAACACCCGCCCGCTCTTCCGCGATTAAAACAAACAGATCTTCATCCAATGGGTCCTCATCAGGCCGTAATTCAGCCGAATCCGAGGGCTCCGGAACATCGAAGTCTGCAGGAAGCCTTCCATCAAAGAAGCCCGCGCCCTTCAATTCCGACAATCCGGGGAGTTCACCGATGGCTTGAAGGCCAAATTGATCCAAAAAGGCTTCGGTCGTGCCATAGGTTACAGGCCGTCCGGGAGCCTTACGGCGACCACGCAATTTGATCCAATTGGTTTCTAAAAGAACATCAACGGTGCCTTTGCTCGTCGCAACGCCCCGGATTTCTTCGATCTCCGCACGCGTAACCGGCTGGTGGTAGGCAATAATGGCCAATGTTTCGAGAGCAGCGCGCGATAGCCGACGTGGCTCCTCGCGTTCGCGAACGAGAAGATGGCCGAGATCTTCTGCCGTACGAAAGGCCCATTTACCCGCTGTGCGAAGCAAATTGACGCCACGAGGGGCATAATCTGCGGCAAGTTCTGCCAAAATCTCGTCAAGCGAACCATCGGGGCCAAGATGAAAAGTGAAATCTTCTTCACTTAACGGCTTAGGCGACGCAAAAAGCAGCGCTTCGACGATGCGCTTGTCGCGCAAATAGCGTGCATCCCGTTGAACGGGTCGTTCTTCGTCGATTTCTGTTTCCATGATGACCATTGCCTCGGCTGTCATGCCACGGACCTTTCCGTATTTGTTGAGAGCGCGCGCAAATAAATAGGAGCAAATGTTCGCTCCTGCTTAACTTCGGCACGCCCTTCTTTCACAAGTTCTAGCATTGCGGAGAGTGAGGTTGCCCTAACCGTCTTTTCCATTCCAGGTTCGGACATGAAGGCGATCAAATATTCATCAAGGACCGCCCACTCCATTGTCGTTCCTAACATTCGCTCAAGCGCCGCACGGGCGGCATCAAGGGACCAAACATGGCGTTTTTTTAGGGAAATCCGGGCTAGCGCCCTAACCTGCCTTTGTTGCGCATAGGTCGAAAGCAGATCGTGAATAGACGCTTCCCAAAGTGATATGCGCTTTAACGCGACCGGTTCCGGGCTGCCACGCGAGAAAATATCGCGATTAAGCTGAGGTCTTTCGTGCAAAAGCCGAGAAACAGCCCGAATAGCCTCTAATCGACGCAAGCGATTAGCCAGCGCCGCCGCTAAATCACCAGCATTGGGTTCATCGGGCGACGCCGCAGCCGGTAGAAGCAATCTCGACTTCAAGAAGGTAAGCCAAGCCGCCATAACGAGATAATCGGCAGCCAATTCGAGCCGAAGCGCGCGGGCCTCTTCGATAAAGGATAGATATTGTTCGACGAGCGTAAGGATCGAAATTTTGGCAAGATCGACCTTTTGGCGGCGTGCCAATTCCAGCAATAGATCGAGCGGGCCGGAAAAACCGTCCAGATCAATCATGCAAACAGGATCGTTTACGCCGCGCTCGTCTTCGAACGGCTTTTCGGCAAATAGCCTTGCTTCAGACATTGAATGTTACACAAACCCCAAAAATTCAGGATTTGATTCTGTCGACTTCAGGCGACAAGAGCAAGCTTAGCTTCGAGAATTTTGGCGGCTTCCACAGGATCAAACACGGATGGGGTTCTTTCGAGCAGCGAAAGTGCCCGATCAGCCCTTTCCAAACTCGGCCCAGTCAAGACGGGGGACGCGGCGGCGACGGCCTCGGCCTCCTCCATCACGCCATTACAATGGAGCGCAATATCGCAGCCTGCTTCAAATAAGGCATGGGTTCTCTCTCTGAAACCGCCAGCAAGCGCCTTCATTGAGACGTCATCGCTTAATAAAAGGCCATCAAAGCCGATCCAGCCTCTGATAATGTCACGGATTATCTTTG
>JAPJMW010000052.1 GCA_026461505.1 Beijerinckiaceae bacterium | reverse complement strand
CGCATATCCGCGTCAATGCGGTTTCACCCGGTACAATCGCAACGCCGTTTCATGAGCGGTATTCCAACGCTCAACAGATTGAAGCGATGCGTCAGACGATCCCCATGGGACGCCTTGGTGTGGCCGAAGAATGCGCCGGTACCTTCCTCTATCTCGCCTCTGATAGCCTGTCCGGCTATGTGACCGGACAGATTATCGAGGTAAATGGCGGGCAGTTGATGCCTTAATTGGCAAAACGGAAATGGAGCACATCGCCATCGGCGACAACATATTCCTTGCCTTCAAGCCTGAACTTGCCCGCTTCGCGGGCACCGGCTTCGCCTTTGTTAGCGATATAATCGCCATAAGCGATCGTCTCGGCACGGATATAGCCTTTTTCAAAATCGGTATGGATAACGCCCGCAGCTGCGGGACCTTTCGTACCTTTTGAAATCGTCCAAGCGCGGGCTTCTTTAGGACCGACAGTAAAATAAGTCACAAGGTCTAAGAGCTCATAGCCCGCACGGATGACGCGATTGAGGCCCGGTTCATCAAGGCCAAC
Organism: Beijerinckiaceae bacterium; assembly: GCA_026461505.1. Taxonomy (GTDB): domain Bacteria; phylum Pseudomonadota; class Alphaproteobacteria; order Rhizobiales; family Beijerinckiaceae; genus CAIUPE01. Next base: position 6,789 of record JAPJMW010000052.1, on the reverse strand, counting down.
CGCGTCCAGGTAATCTTTCTGATCAGCCAATTCCATGACAGCGATTTCGCTCTCAATTTGAGCGGAAACGACAACGGCTTTAGCGCCTTCTTTTTTCGCGTAGTCCATGACTTTGGCCGACAACGCGTTACCATCATGCGCGGATGCTTCCTCGACATTGCACACATAGAGAACCGGCTTGGCGGTAAGAAATGTCAGCATTCGGAAGGTGCGCTCTTCTTCTGCTGAGCGCTCTACAAGGCGAGCCGGGCGGCCGTCACGCAACAAGGCTAAACAGCGGGTCATGATGTCGACTTGCTCTTTGGCTTCTTTGTCGCCGCTTTTTGCTTTTTTCTCGAGCGGAACGATGCGCTTCTCCAAGCTTTCGAGATCAGCGAGCATCAGCTCCGTTTCAATGGTTTCGATATCGGCGAGAGGATCAATCTTGCCTTCGACATGGGTGATGTCGCCATCTTCAAAACAGCGCACGACATGGGCGATGGCATCGACCTCGCGGATATTGGCTAGGAATTGATTGCCAAGACCTTCGCCTTTTGACGCGCCGCGCACAATGCCCGCGATATCGACAAAGGTGATGCGGGTAGGAATGATCTCTTTTGAGCCCGCAATAGCGGCGAGCGCTTCGATGCGAGGATCGGGAACGGCAACGTCACCAACATTCGGCTCGATTGTACAAAACGGATAATTAGCGGCCTGAGCGGCTGCCGTTTGCGTGAGTGCGTTGAAGAGGGTCGATTTGCCAACATTGGGCAGTCCGACGATACCGCATTTGAAACCCATGGTGATTGATGTCCGTTTAATGGAATGATTGTGCGTGGTTGTGTCGGGAAATGAGGTAAAAGGCAAGACGCTCGACTATTGTTCCTTTTCCTCGCCCCATCCTTGGGCATCCATTGAAAGATGCACTTTACTCTGGAACGTAGCATCTTGGCCGGAAACGAGGAGTTGTGCCTGTTCCGCTACCGCGCGGCAAAGGTCGGAGACCCATTCGCGGTCGCTTTTGGAAAAATCGCTTAGCACGAAGCCATGCACGGCATCTTTATGACCCGGATGGCCGATACCTAATCGGACGCGGCGATATTCGTTGCCACATTGAGCCGTAATTGAACGCAAGCCATTATGCCCGGCATTGCCGCCGCCAAGCTTCACCCGCATTTTTGCCGGCGGCAAATCGAGTTCATCGTGAAAGACGATAATATCTTTGAGCGCGATCTTATAGAATTGCATGGCTTCTTGAACCGCACGGCCGGACTCATTCATGAAGGTCTCTGGTAACAGGAACAATACTTTCTCTGAGCCAATGTTTGCCTCGGTCACTGCTCCCTGGAACCGTCGACGCCATGGCGGAGCTTTATTGAGGCGCGCGATTTCCTCTACCGCCATAAAGCCGATATTGTGGCGGTTGCCGACGTAGCGCGAGCCAGGGTTACCGAGGCCGACAAAGAGGAGCATGGGCAATTTTTCTCATGCGTTGATAGAGATCATAAAAAACGCGCCGCGAGATACCCGCGGCGCGCCTAATTCATGCGGCTAGCCGCTGATTACTTCTTTGCAGGTGCTGCTTTAGCCGCTGCTGCCGGTGCTGCAGCATCGGCGGCTGGCTCATCTTTCATGCTGCCAGTTGCTACAATCGTGAGGATCGTGAAATCCGACTTATCAACGGCCGTGCAGTTTTCAGGCAATTTGATCATCGACGCGTGGATCGATTTACCAATTTCGACGCCAGTCAGATCGATATCTACACCGCCTGGGATCGCGTCAGGTGGAACCATCATTTCAATCGAATGCTGTACGAGATTGATCGCGCCACCGCGCTTAATGCCCGGCGAAGCAGCCTGATTGATGACGTGAACAGGAACTTCAACCTTGATCTTCTGGCCAGCCGTTAAGCGGAGGAAGTCAACGTGAAGCGGTTGATCGCGAATAGGGTCGAGTTGATAATCGCGTGGAATGACGCGGATTTTCTTGCCGTCCACATTGACCTCGAACACGGTCGTGAGGAAGTGGCCAGCGAAAATCAACTTCTTGGTCGCGTTGAAATCGAGTGAAATGGAGGTTGGCTCTGCGCCACCGCCATAAATAACGGCCGGAACGCGGCCTTCACGACGAACTGCACGAGCGGCCCCCTTGCCGTTCGACGCGCGGACCGTCGCATCAATCTGCTTTGCAGCATTGGACATGTGATATTCCTTCAAAAAAGAAGCCGCCTGGATCGAGCCGATCCGACGGCCGGTTGGTGCGTCAACGCCTCCAAGGGTGTCGATGTGACGCGTTGGGGTCATTAAACCAAATATGGCGCGCTGACAATCTTTTCTGAATGCGCTTTCAAAGACTTGTCATGGGGATGCGAATGATATCACATCGGGGTTGAATGTCGGCGGGGCTGGAGAGAAAAATGCGTCCAAAACGTCGAAAATGGGAGGTTTAACGTGGCTTTGATATTCTATTTGACCACAATTCGATTGGATTCAGGTGCTCGGCGCTTTTTGGCGGAGGATTTGAAGGCTGCGGGTATTGAACGCCCTCTTGTGATTACCGATCGGGGGATTGTTGCGGCGGGCCTGTTGGAGATGGTCCTTAAAGATGGCGGAATTGATCAAAAGACGCCGATTTTTGATGAAACGCCCGCAAATCCGACCGAAGAAGCGGCTTATGAGGCGCTTTTGGTCTATCGGGCGGAAAAATGCGACGGGATGATTGCATTGGGGGGTGGCTCGGCCATGGATTTGGCCAAGGCCGTTGCGGTATTGGCCACTCACGAGGGAAATCTCGCTGATTTTGCGGTAATTCATGGTGGAATGGCCAAGATTACGGCCAAAACGGCCCCAGTTTTAGCGATTCCCACGACGGCGGGGACGGGGAGTGAGGTTGGGCGGGGGGCTATTATTAGTTTCAAGGATGGTCGGAAATTGGGGCTTTTATCCCCGTTTTTGATCCCGAAACGGGCGATTTGTGACCCGGAACTGACCCTTGGCTTGCCGCCGATGCTTACCGCTGCGACGGGCATGGATGCCATAAGTCATTGTATTGAAACGTTTATTTCGCCTGTTGATAATCCGGTGGCGGCCGCTATTGCCATTGACGGGTTGGAGCGGGCGATTGTTGCTTTGCCTCAAGTCGTTGAAAAACCTCATGATTTATCCGCCCGGCGTGAGATAATGATCGCCGCGATGGAGGGGGCTTTGGCCTTTCAAAAGGGTCTTGGCGCGGTGCATGCCCTCTCGCATCCCCTTGGCGGATATAGGGAATTACGGTTGCACCATGGAACGCTTAACGCGATCCTTTTGCCGCCCGTGCTCCGGTTTAATGAGGCGGTTGGGGTTGAAACGACCTATCCAAGATTAAAACGGGCGGTTGGGATAGGTGCGAAATATGATCTCGCGGATTTCATGGCGAATTTTAGTAAAAAGCTGGGACTGCCCGCCACTTTAAAAGAAATCGGCGTGCCAGAATCGCTTTTGGAAACAATATCCAAAGCCGCGATGCTCGATCATACCCATGCGACGAATGCGAGACCTGCGACAGAAGCCGATTATCTCGCTATGTTGCGCGAGGTATATTGAGTTTTATAGAAACGGGACATGAAAAAGGGGCCAGAAGGCCCCTTTTTTTATTCGTCTTGAAAAGCGATTACTTGGTCGCTGCTTCATACATTTCGAGCACATAATCCCAGTTGATCAGGTGATCAACGAACGCCTTGAGATAGTCAGGGCGACGGTTACGATAATCGATGTAGTAAGAGTGCTCCCAAACGTCGACACCAAGGATTGGCTTGGCACCCGAGACGAGCGGGCTCTCACCATTTGGCGTCTTGGCGACGATCAGCTTGCCGTCCTTCACCGCGAGCCATGCCCAGCCGGAGCCGAACTGCGTCGTGCCGGCGGCGATGAAATCTTCCTTGAACTTGTCGACCGAGCCGATGTCCGAGACAATCGCCTTTTCGATCTTGCCAGGAATGGCGCCGCCGCCATTGGGCTTCATCCAATGCCAAAAATGGATGTGGTTGTAATGCTGGCCCGCATTGTTGAAGAGGGGCGCATTTTTGCCATGGGAGCCGATCACAATTTCTTCGAGCGACTTGCCCTCGAATTCGGTGCCCTTGACCAAATTATTGCCGTTGTTCACGTAAGCAAGGTGATGCTTGTCGTGGTGATATTCCAGCGTTTCCTTCGACATATAGGGTTGAAGGGCGTCATAGGCGTAAGGTAGTTCGGGAAGGCTGAACATGGCGGTCTCCCTGTGTTCTGTTCATCGGTCGGATAAGACGGTTAGGCCGAAGCCCTTCCGGATGGAAGCTATTTAGGCAGTTTCCATTGAAACGACAATGCGTCAAACCGACGAATTACAGAAGAAAATTGGTCCTAAACCGTCAAATCGGATTTTTGCTTGCCTATTAGGGTGATAGCAGAGCTATTTATACAGTGATAAATCTGCTAGAATTAGACATAGAGAAAAAGTCGTAAAGTGAGGTATGCCCAAATGAGCGAAACTTCTTATCCGACCAAGATTGTTCGTTCCGAGGCTGAATGGCGCGCTCGGTTGTCGCCCGAACAATATAGGATTGCCCGCGAACACGGCACAGAGCGGGCGTGTTCGGGGCCGGGTTGGGATGAAAAGCGAAAAGGCCGTTATCAATGCGTGTGTTGCGAAACAGATTTATTTACATCGCAGACCAAGTTTGAATCGGGCACGGGTTGGCCGAGCTTTTTTCAACCGATCGATCGACGCTTGATTATTGAGAACGAGGATTTATCGCTGGGTATGCGCCGCGTCGAAGTGTTGTGTGCGGTCTGCGATGCGCATCTCGGGCACGTTTTTCCCGATGGACCAAGGCCTACGGGGTTGCGTTATTGCATCAATGCGACGGTGTTGCACTTTATTCCCGATGAAGCATAAGCGGTCGTTACGATGACGACATTGTCTCAGCAATTGATAAACCGGAATGCATCGCAGCTTCTGATCATTGATATACAGGAGAAATTGCTACCGACGATTCATGCGGTCGATGGCATGATCGAGCGCACGCAATTTTTGATTGAAGCGGCGCGCGTGTTGCAGGTGCCGATCACGCTGACCGAGCAATATCCGAAAGGCTTGGGGCCGACGGAGCCGGAGTTGCGGGCGCACTGTGGCGATGCATCACCGGTCTTTGCCAAGACATCGTTTTCATGTTTGCGCGATGAGGCGATTGCGGCGCATCTGGCCTCCTTTACCGATCGTCGCCAGCTTGTTGTGGTCGGAATGGAAGCGCATGTGTGCGTGTTGCAAACCGCGCTTGATGCGCATGGCCATGGCTATGATGTGTTTGTTGTGGGCGATGCGGTTTCAAGTAGGGCACTATCGGACAGTGAAGCAGCGCGTCGTCGCTTGAAGGCGGCTGGAGTTACGATGGTATCTGCTGAAATGGTCTTTTTCGAATGGCTTGAGCGGTCAGGCACGCCAGAATTCAAACAGTTAGCGCCGCTTCTGCGATAAGTAAGACAACTAATTAAAAGTTGATTTTTTTAAAATAAATCAACTTTTAAGTCGGGTTCATCGTGAGGATGTGACTTCTAATTCTAATGACTGCCGCTAAGTCTAAAATTAGATGGTTAAGGCTCCCTTTGCATCGCGACGAATACGTTCAACCATTGAACGAACGCCATTTGAGCGTTGTGGAGTTAAGTGTTCTGCCAAACCGATGCGGCGAAACAGATCAAGCGCATCAAGTGCCAAGATGTCGGAAGCGCTGCGGCCAGAATAAAGCGCAAGGGTAAGCGCCACCAAGCCTTTGACAATATGCGCGTCGCTTTGGCCGCGAAAGGAGAGAACAGGCTCTACGCCCGCATTATTGATCGAGGTGAGCACCCAGACTTGCGAGGCACAGCCTTTGACGCGTGTATCTTCGTTCATTTCGCTTTCTTCAAGCGGCGGCAAATCTTTGCCGAGCTCGATCAGATAGCGATAACGGTCTTCCCAATCCTCGAGGAAGCCGAAATTTTCCATGATTTCATTAAAGCTTGCAGCCATCTCACGCCCTTTATTCATAAGAGTGTTTAAAGCGTGCAAGCGGATTGGTCGAGGTTAAATCTTTTTCTGGCCCGGTGCCGGCAGCGCGGGGGCTGTTTCGCGCCGCGGTGGCAGCGGAATGGCGGTTGTATCCGGCAGAGCGTCAGCCAAAGTGACAGGCCGCGATTTTGATGGGGCTGCGGCATCATTGCTGGCTTCGTTTAACAAAGCGGCGAGAGGATCCGAGCCATCCGTCGTCTTTAACGCCGAGGCTGCGGCATCAAGGCAGGCTTTCTCATGGCCCCTACACGCTGCAATAGCTGCGCGTCCGATTGTTTCAACGGCTGATGGGGCTTGCGTAACGGTTTTTGCGGTTGCTGCCGCAAGCGTAGGCGCTACAGCTGTTGCGAGTTCAACCCCATGTGCCGATGGTTTGGCAAGCCAATCGGGCAGCGCCGCGCGCATCGGCGAGATGAGGTAGAGAACGCCAATCACGAAAAGCGCTCTGATGATGAAACCCATAGGATGAACTACACTCGTTAATGCCGCAGGTGATGTTCTATTAGGCATAGATTGTCTTTGTGCAAATCAGCCTTTTCCATTGTTCGCCACGAGGACACGCGGAGATTGTAAGCGTGGTTAATCAATGGCTAATTTTAGGGTGTCATTTGCCTGTTTTGTTAACGATTGAACGGAGTTTTGTTAACACTTTTCCGAAGCGTGCTAAAAATTGAATTTCGAATTTAGGAAGGCTTAAACTCCGCGCGTCAAAATGGCTGCACAAGAGTCGCGCCCAAAGGT
>JAPJMW010000051.1 GCA_026461505.1 Beijerinckiaceae bacterium | reverse complement strand
GGCCGCCGATGACACGGTAAGGTAGACCAAGCGTTACAAACCGATCTTCAATTTCACGCATTTGCGCAGAGATGCGCACCAAGATAGCCATATCGGCGAGCGAATGGCCTTTGTGTTGCAGCGCTTCGATCTCTTCGCCGATAAGACGGGCTTCTTCTTCTGAGTCCCACGCGCCGGTGAGCGTCGGCTTTTCGCCTTCCTCGTCATCGGTAAACAGTGTTTTTCCCAAGCGGCCTTGGTTATGCGCGATTAGTTTTCCGGCGGTGGCAAGGATGTGCCCTGTCGAGCGATAATTGCGTTCTAAGCGCACAACGACGGCACCTGGAAAATCTTTCTCGAAGCGCAAGATGTTATCCACTTCTGCGCCGCGCCAGCCATAGATCGATTGGTCGTCATCGCCCACGCACGCCACATTGCGGCGACCTTGGGCGAGCAGTCGTAGCCAGAGATATTGCGCGACGTTGGTGTCTTGGTACTCGTCGACCAGCATATATTTGAAGCGCTCTTGATAGGCTTGCAGCACATCGGGGTGCTCGCGGAAGAGGCGTAGATTTTCGAGCAGGAGATCGCCGAAATCGGCGGCGTTCAATTGCTTCAAGCGCTCTTGATAGAGCGTGTAGAGCTTGCCGCCTTTGCCATTGGCAAAAGCAGAGGCTTCGCCAGCGGGAACTTTGTCGGGTGTGAGGCCACGGTTTTTCCAGCCATCGATGAAGGAGGCGAGCGCGCGCGCGGGCCAGCGTTTTTCGTCAATGTCTTCGGCACGGATGACTTGGCGCATCAGGCGGATTTGATCGTCCGTATCCAAAATCGTGAAATCGGATTTGAGGCCGACGAGTTCGGCGTGGCGGCGTAAAATCTTGGTGCCGATGGCGTGGAATGTGCCGAGCCATGGCATGCCTTCCGCCACTTGGCCGAGCAAATGCCCGATGCGCTCTTTCATCTCGCGCGAGGCTTTGTTGGTGAAGGTGACGGCCAGAATTTGCGAAGGGTAGGCGGAGCCCGTGGCGATGATATGCGCGATGCGGGTGGTGAGCACGCGGGTTTTGCCCGTGCCTGCGCCCGCGAGTACGAGGACGGGCCCGTCGATGACTTCCACCGCGCGGCGCTGCTCGGGGTTCAGCCCATCGAGATAGGCGGCATTGGAGCGCGCTGCCGATTGCGCACGCGCCGCCAGCCCGCCTGCTTGCGGGGTGTAGGAGAGATCATCGTCCAGATCGAGCGGATTGGCCAAGGCAGGCACATCTCCAATGAGAACATATCGCGAATCAGTGGCGAGGATGCCGAAAGGCCGAGCGAATGTCGACCTTGCTGGCTCAATAGATAGGGATGGGGAGGCGGTTTGGGTAGGTTTTCCCTTTCATCCGTCCTCGCGAGCGACGGCGAAGCAATCCAGCTAATTATCGAAGGAAAGAATGAGAAATGGGAGCTCGCCGCCAAACCATCAGCTGGGTTGCTTCGCTTGTCGCTCGCAATGACGGGGTTTTACGCCGCCCACATCTGCATCGGGCGATAGATCGCTTCCGAGACATTGCTTAGAAACTGCTTTGCGGCGTTTTCATGCGAATAGCCGAGCGCGAATTGGCGGCTGGTTTCGCGGGAAATATCCAAGGCGGCAAGGGTTGCGGTGCGCAAATCGTGGTTCATGACGCCTGCGCCTGCTTGCACCAATTCTGGAATGAGCCCATCAACCGGAAAGGCTGCAACCGGAGTGCCGGAGGCGAGCGCTTCGAGCATCACGAGGCCAAAGGTTTCTGTTTTGCTGGGGAACACAAACACGTCGGCCGAGGCATAGAGCCGCGCCAAGTCAGCTCCGAAGCGAGCGCCTAAGAAATGCGCGTCGGGATATTTGGCTTGAAGCATCGCGCGGTCTGGACCATCGCCGACGATGAGTTTCGAGCCGGGGAGATCGAGGGATAAAAATGCTTCGAGGTTTTTCTCAACCGCCACACGGGCGACACACAGAAAGATCGGGCCGGGGAGATCCATGGGTGCGCGGGCTTGCGGATTAAACAATTCCGCATCCACGCCGCGTGACCAGATGAGGCAGCGGTTGAAACCTTGTTCCTGCAATTCGGTGCGAAGCGAAGGTGTTGCCACCATGGTGGCGACTCCTGCATTGTGGAAATACCGCATCACGCCATAGGTCACCGATTCCGGCACGGGATAGCGCGCCGAAATATATTGCGGATAGCGCGTGTGATAACAGGTAGTGAATGGGCGGCCGACTTTGATGGCCCAGTGACGCGCGAGCCAACCCAGCGGGCCTTCGGTTGAAATGTGGAGCGCGTCAGGATTATGCGCCTCAATTGCATCCGCCACGGCTTGGGGTGTAGCGAGCGCCAACTGAATTTCCGGATACCCGGGAAGTGGTGCGGTCGGATAATTTTGTGGGGTTAAAAATTGGATCGTGTGTCCGAGGCGTTCTGCATCATACGCCAAACGGTCAAGCGTTCTAACTACGCCATTCACTTGCGGATGCCATGCATCGGTGACGATCAAGATACGCATATAAAATCAGGCCGGACTGAGGGTTACGAGTGAGGCGGGATCGGTCGTACGGCCGGTGAGTTCAATGATCTCAAACCGACCGTCGAGATGTTCGACAAGGGCTGTTTGGCTCGTGCGCCAATCACCCGTATTCATAAAATGGGTATTGTCGATGAGACGATGCGCGGCGTGAGGCAAATGGCCACAAATGACGCCGTCGACCCCTAGGGCATTGGCGGCTGTTACAGCGGTTTTGGCATACGCATCGAGGAAGCGCGCTTCTCGGCCGGAGGATTTTTGATAGGTCTGACCGTGAATAGAAAGCCCGATTTGACGACCGAGAATTTCGGTCCATTTACTGATAAAAACTGCCAAAGAAATAAAGGGCTTTCCAAGGCGAGTGAACAGTCCGACGCTCGGCGCGATCAGATCATAGGCATCGCCATGGACGATCAATAATCTTTTACCCGTCACGCTTTCATGGATGGTGTCAGTGGTCATCGAGATGCCACCAAAAAGGGCATCACCGTAATGCCGCATGAAGCCGTCGCGATCGCCGGGGAGGTAGAGCACCTTGGTGCCGCGACGTCCGGCGCGCAGCAATTTTTGGATCACGTCATTATGCGATTGCGGCCAATGCCAGCTTTTCTTCCACTCGCGATAGCCGATCATATCGCCGACGAGATAAATGTTTTCCGGCTCATATCGCCTTAGAATTTCAAGAAATTGGTCGGAACCCGACCGCTTTGTGCCAAGGTTCAGGCCAGCAACAAAAAGGGCTTTTACAGGCAGACCTGCGGTATCAAGCATGGCAACGTTCCTGATTTTTCGACGCTAAAAACCGGATTCGTGTTGCGGTTTGATGACGGTCTTGGGCCTAAGGGCCAAATTAATGAAGGCCGACCTTGCCTTTGCCCGCATTGGAGGGGATTTCGATGGTGCTGCCTAAATGCTCCGGTCGGGGCAGGGCTTTATGGGCTGATTGCATAACGGCAATCGCATCTAAAATATCGGGCGGGAAGGGCGATACTTTTCGCAAGGTCTTGTCGACATGGAGTGCCATTAATTCAGAGGTAGCCGCTAACCAGCCTTCGCGGGAATGGCGCATCTCCAAATAGAGATGCAGGCGCTTTGAATCATAATCGATCAGTTGAACTGTGATTCTGACCGGGCTGTCGGTATAGAGCTCTTGGCGGTATCGCAAATGGGCCTCGCCGATGAAGATCGTGCCGGGGCCTTCCGAATAATAGGTCTCGTTGAGGCCAATGAGTTCGAAGGCCTCATCAATCGCGCGCTCAAACAAAACATTATAATAGGCCATATTGAGATGGCCATTCCCGTCGATCCAGTCCGGCTCGATCCGCAGAACGGATGAAACGAAAGGGGCAAAAAACAGCGGATTGAGCTTTCTTTTAGCTGTCATTCTTACCGTCACGCGTTGGTGTAGGTCAAAATCATCCCGCAAGAGGTGCTTAAAGGCAAGCAATAGCGCTTCGAATTTAAAAAAAGGGGCTGTCGTAGATTGGATTATAATTGAGCCCATTTCCGCAGAATTTTGATCTGTTCAGATGGCGAGCCGTGATTGAACCTAAACTCGCATTCCTTCAGGAACAAGAAGAAATTTTTTCTGGGAATACCGTTATATTTTCGCAGCACGCGCTTGGCCTGGTTCCAAAAG
>JAPJMW010000050.1 GCA_026461505.1 Beijerinckiaceae bacterium | reverse complement strand
GGGGTCGGGATGGCGTTCTCCAACGGCATCGCGTTTTGCATCATGATCACGACGGCGGCGACGCTGCACCAAGCGGGCGTCACGACGATTGCGACCGCCGCCGAAGCAGCCGAGGCGCTTCGCCCACTGGCGGGCCCGCTGACTTTCGCGCTGTTCTCGCTCGGCATTATCGGCACGGGATTGTTGGCGGTGCCGGTGCTCGCAGGCTCGGCGGGCTATGCGGTGGCCGAAGCGATGCAATGGCGCTCAAGCCTTGAATTGAAGCCGCTGCGCGCGCGGGGCTTTTACGCGGTGGTGGCGGCGGCAACGCTCATCGGCGCAGCACTGGGCTTCACGGCCATCGATCCGATCAAGATGCTATTCTGGGCAGCGGTGATCAATGGCTTTGTCGCAGTGCCCGTGATGGTGGCGATGATAATAATGGCAAGCCGCGTGAGCCTCATGGGCCAATACCGCTTAGGCCTCGGCGTGGCGATTGCCGGGTGGGCGGCAACGGGGTTGATGACGGTTGCGGCTGGGTTTTTGATTTGGTCGATGTTTGTGTGAGGAGCGCGCTTTATAACGCCGCGCCGATAACCGTCCTTGCGAGCGATGAGCGAAGCCATCCAGTTGATGGTGCCCTATAGGGTTTAATCTAACCGTTGCGCCTTCTTAATTTCGTTTAGCTGGGTTGCTTCGCTCATCGCTCGCAATGACGGGTGAAGTTATTCTCTTGTCAAATAATTGACATTACGTAAGGATAGATCCGCGCCTGCGTATCCGGCGATTCGTGTTTGACGGAACGCAAGATGCGATTGGACTGGAACGATATCACCGCGCGTGCGCATCATTTTGTCGCTGAGCATCAAAATGATCGCTATGAAAAGGGCGAAACGCAATCCTTCTATAATGAATTTTTCGAAGTGTTCGGCGTCCCTCGTCGACGCGTTGCTTCGTTTGAAAAGTCGGTTGCGCCCAAACCGGGAGAGCGCGGCTTTATCGATCTGTTTTGGCCCGGCAAATTATTGGTCGAGCAAAAATCGGCCGGACGCGATCTTAGAAAAGCAAAAGAACAGGCTTTCAAATATTTTCCTGGCCTGCGCGATGATCAATTGCCGCGCTATGTTTTGCTTTCCGATTTCCAAAATTTTGAACTCTATGATCTCGATACGGATCCAGAAAAACCTGTCGCGTTTCCATTAACTGAATTACCCAATCGCGTCCGCGATTTCGGCTTTATCGTTGGCGAAGAAAAGCGCGCCTTCAAGGATCAGGACCCGGTCAACATCGCGGCAAGCGAGATGATGGGCGCCTTGCATGATGCGCTCGAAGATTCTGGCTATCAAGGCCATGAGCTTGAGCAATTTCTTGTGCGGCTTTTGTTTTGTCTCTTTGCCGATGATACGGGTATTTTTAATCCACTCGGTAGTTTCGAAGATTATATCCGCGACCGCACGCAGGAAGACGGGTCCGATGTAGGTCCGCGCCTAATGCAATTGTTCGAGGTTCTGAATACGCCGGACGATAGGCGTCTAAAAACGCTTGATGCCGATCTTGTTACGTTTCCTTATATCAATGGCGATCTATTTCGGGAGCGTTTGCCGCCGCGCGCTTTTAATCGCGATATGCGGGAGAAATTGCTCTATGCCTGCTCGTTCAGTTGGCAAAAAATTTCACCGGCTATTTTTGGCTCGCTGTTTCAATCCGTTATGGACAAAGGCGAACGCCGCAAAAAGGGCGCGCATTACACGACGGAGAAAAATATTCTCAAAGTCATCGAACCCTTGTTTCTCGATGATTTGAAAGCAGAATTTGCAAGGCTTGTTGCACGCCGTGACAATGGACGACAAAAGGCGCTGGAAGAGTTTCACGAGCGTTTGAGCCGCCTTACTTTTTTTGATCCGGCCTGCGGCTGCGGCAATTTTCTCGTCATCGCCTATCGCGAAATCCGTTTGCTTGAAATCGACGTCTTAAAGGAACTGCATCCACGCGACCAATTGGTGACCGACATAGGCTATTACACCAAGGTCAATGTCGATCAATTTTACGGCATCGAGATTGAAGAATTTCCCGCCCGCATTGCCGAAGTGGCCCTGTGGATGATGGACCATATTATGAATGCGCGGCTCTCGGCCGATTTCGGCCAAAGCTTTTTGCGTATTCCGTTAAAGGCCTCGCCTAATATCCGGCATGGCGATGCGCTTGAAGTGGATTGGGCAGAGATAATCGCGCCGGACAAATGTTCCTATATTTTCGGCAATCCGCCTTTTATTGGCCAAAGTCTTCAAAATAAGATTCAACGTTCACAAATGGCGAAAATATTTGGAGGTAGGGGCGGTTCACTCGATTTTGTTTGCGCATGGTTTTTCAAAGCGGGCGATTTTCTACGCCGTTCGTTAACATGCCCGCGTATCGGATTTGTTGCTACAAACTCAATATGTCAAGGCGAGCAAGTAGAGCAGATTTGGCCAATCCTTTTTGACCGATTCAAACTGGAAATTGCCTTCGCCCATCGTACCTTCGAGTGGATGTCGGATGCCCGCGGCAAAGCCCACGTTCATTGCGTTATCCTTGGCCTTGTTGGTCGCGAACAAGAGCCAAAAGAAAAGCGTCTTTTTTTCTATGAAGATATCAAAGGTGATCCAATTGAAACGATAGTTCCTGTATTAAATGCATATTTGGTTAATGCAGACAATCTAAATAATAGATATCTTGTACTGAACGATACGCGAACCGCGATAAATAGTGCGCCACCTATTCGAATGGGATCAAAAATTGTTGATAACGGAAATTATATTTTTACCCATGAAGAGATGATAAAATTTATTCAGAATGAACCCAATTCAAAACCATATTTCAGACCATTTATTGGAGCGCAGGAATTTATAAATGGTGAATTTAGGTATGTGCTTTATTTGGAAACAGCAGAAATTTCTCAAATTATAACCATGCCTAGTGTCTTAGCCAGAATTAAAAGTGTCGTGGATTTTCGTTCAAAGAGTAAAAAGGCAAAAACTCGAGAATTGGCGCAATACCCAACACGTTTTGAAGTATCGACGGTTCCGAAAATCGAATTTTTATTAATTCCAGAAACAAGCTCGGAAAATAGAGAATATATACCGATGGCATGGTTAGGGCCACCGACCGTGCCAACAAATGCGGCTCGAATAGTACCCAACGCCGACCTCTACGACTTCGCTATTCTAACATCGCGCACGCACATGGCATGGATGCGTTATGTCGGTGGTCGATTGAAAAGCGATTACCGCTATTCCATCGGCGTCGTTTACAATAATTTCCCATGGCCCGAAGCCGATGATGCCGCGAAGGATAAAATCCGTCCGCTGGCGCAAGCCATCCTCGATGCGCGTGCAGCACATGAGGGCGCGACACTCGCTGATCTGTATGACCCGCTCACCATGCCGCCCGATTTGCGCAAAGCGCATCAGGCGCTGGATAGCGCGATTGACCGCCTCTACCGCCGCGAGCCCTTCCCCTCCGACCGCGAACGCGTCGAGCATCTCTTCGGACTTTATGAAAGGCTAACGGCGACGTTGTTTACCGCACCGCCAAAGAAAAAAGGGCGGCAGCGGTGAGCAAGCCTGTTTCCTTTAATCGAGCCCATAAAAGATATTATGTCGACGAAGCCGGTGATGGCGTCCTGTTTGGACCGATGGGGAGCGATTTACTGAGCAAAGGAGAGGCAAGACGCTATTTTATGCTTGGATTTGTTGAGTACGATGCTCCTGATCAAATCGAACAGGCATTGAGCGATTTGCGGCAGCGACTTATGAGCGATCCACTTTTTTCAACGATTGCGTTACTGGATCCTGCACGGAAGAAAACAGCGCTTTTTTTTCATGCAAAGGATGATCATCCGGAAATTAGAATTAAAGTATTCGAATTTATTCGCGCTTTCGATTTCAAATTTTCGGTCGTCATTAAAGATATGAGGGCCGTTAAATCATACGTTGAAAGCAGAAATCGTTTTAACAGTGATTATCGTTATAATCCCGACGAATTATATGATTACACCGTACGCCTACTTTTTAATCAAAGAATACATAAAGCTGATTCTTACGAAATTATATTCTCAAGACGAGGCCCCTCAGACAGAACACATGCGCTACAAAAGCAACTCGAAAAACTTAGAGCAGACTATGGCCTCGACAATGATCTAAAACGTTTTTCAGTAACGGTGGAAGACACAAGGCGGTCGTCATGTTTACAATTAATTGATTATTGCTTATGGGCCGTTCAACGGGCTTACGAGCGCGGAGAAGTCCGATTTTTGCATGCCATTTGGGACAAGGTTTCAATTCTCCGTGACGTAGACCACGGCGACAAACAATACGGGCTGTACCTCACCCGAAAACACAAACCACAAACCACCAACCTATGAAGAATTGAAAGCCCGGTGGATATAGGGTTCCCTCGCACGCAGGCGCGAACCACACGGCATGAAGCCGAATTTTGTCCACCGAGCCTACTCAGAATTGAAGGAAAAGTGCGAATTTGTCAAGAATTGAGTATGGTTTTGAAATTAAATGTTCCCGCTGTCCCAGAGGCCAAACGCCCATTGGATAGGCCATAATCCATTTATCTAAGCGATAATATGATTTTGAGTTCAGATGCAAATCTGATTAATTACGTACGACGCGCGGCCCCGTATGGGTGTCCGTTTCTCCGGCAACGGAGAGCTACTGGCCAAGGGAGCTTAACGGCTCCCTTTGGTTTTTTGGGCTCAAATTTATCCGTCATTGCGAGCGATGAGCGAAGCAACCCAGCTAGACGAAATTTTGAAGGCGCAGTGGAACGGTTGCGCTTAAACACGGGGCATCAACTGGCTTGCTTCGCGTTCGCTCGCAATGACGGAGATGTGGTTCGACAGGCTCACCACTCGACACGCGCTTTTAGCGCGGCTTACCATGAGGGGTGATGGCTCACATCCCTACCCGGCGGCCATGAGGCAGCGCTCTGTAGTCTTCCGATTGCATTTCGATCAGTCGAGAGGCGGTGCGGGCGAATTCGAAGGCTTCTCGGCCGGTGTCGGCTTGGTAGAGCGCTTCGGGCGGGGCTGCGGCGGAGGCGTAGAGTTTGACGCTTTGGTCGTAGAGCGCGTCGATCAGCGTG
>JAPJMW010000049.1 GCA_026461505.1 Beijerinckiaceae bacterium | reverse complement strand
GGCAAATCACGTCGCAAGCCACTTTACGAGAGCCGCCAAAAATCGATTCGCCCGTCCAAGAACACCAAATTGCTCATGCACAAGCGTTGGAACACCCAAGAGCCAGCCCGCCAAGACGGGCGGCACAGACGGATAACCGCCAAACCCCACCACGGCATCCGGCTTTAGACGTCTTACCAATTGAAACGATTGAACAAGCCCACGCCCCAAAGCCAGTAAGGCCTTTAAAA
The DNA here is from genome assembly GCA_026461505.1 of Beijerinckiaceae bacterium. Taxonomy (GTDB): domain Bacteria; phylum Pseudomonadota; class Alphaproteobacteria; order Rhizobiales; family Beijerinckiaceae; genus CAIUPE01. The sequence goes on along the minus strand of JAPJMW010000049.1, from coordinate 19,468 downwards.
GCGCAATCGGCGATTTGCCGGATGGCGTCGCCGCCCGAATGGCGTGGCGTTCTTTAGCAGGAAAAGCACCGCCATAGGCCATGCCGCGGGCGTCTGTTGCTAAATGTACCTCAATGCCTTGTTTAACCAATTCGACGGCCAAGGCTTCGGCAGGGAAGAGATGCCCTCCCGTTCCGCCCGCCGCCAATACAATGCGGGGAGGCCGCGCCATACTCAATCCTGCTCCTCAGCCCGGAACCGATCAACATAATCCGCGCGTGGCCGTTTACGCGTTACCGCCAGCAAAAAGCCCATGCCGAGCCCGAGCGAAATCAACGATGATCCGCCATAGGAAATAAAGGGCAAAGTCATGCCCTTGGCCGGCATAAGATGCACATTCACCGCCATGTTAATGGATGCCTGAATACCAAAGAGAATAACCAAACCGGCAGCCGCCAAACGGCAAAACGGCTCCTCGCTGCGCCTCGCCAAATACAAGCCACGAAGCACGACAATCGCAAACACCATCAAAAGCGCGATACACGCGATGACGCCAAATTCTTCCGCCGTTACCGCAAAGACAAAGTCCGTATGACTATCTGGCAGAATGCGTTTGATCGTCCCCTCGCCAGGGCCTTTGCCAAACCATCCGCCTTCAACAAAGCTTTGCAAGGCGTTATCAACCTGGAACGTGTCGCCCGATGCCGGATTACGAAAGCGATTGATGCGATCAGCAACGTGCGGCAATAATTTATAAGCCGCAAACAAGCCGACAAAGCCCACACCACCAAGGCCAAACACCCAAAACATATGGAGCCCTGAAAGAAAGACGAGGCTAACCCATACCATTGAAATCAACATGGTCTGGCCGATATCGGGCTCCATAACCAAAGGGCCAATCGTGGCAAAGAGAATAAAGAAGCCCAAAAAGTTACCCGGCACATCAGTGCGTCTTCCACCTTCCGAAAAAGCCCAAGCTGCCAGAATAACAAAAGCAGGCTTGACGAATTCCGACGGCTGCAAAGCAATGCCTGCAATCGTAATCCAACGTCGTGCACCTTTAACTTCCGTACCAAAGAGTAAAGCAGCACACACAAGAGCCATGCCTATGACAAACACGGCTAAGGCCGTGCGCCTCACGGCGCGTGGCGTTAGAAAACTCACGAGAAACATTATGATAAAGGCAGGCGCTAAAAACACCGCCTGACGGATCACAAAATGGAAGGTCGGCAAGCCAAGACGCTCTGCAACAGGCGGGCTACCTGCAAGCCCCAACACAATGCCTGTTACCATTAGCAGCGTAATGAGCACAAACATGGCGCGGTCAATCGTCCACCACCAATCGGCAATCGGGTTTCTATCGAGGCGCGAATTCATCGCCTATCCTTTTACAAAGGGCTTAAAGCCCGAAAGCGCTTCAACCAAAGAACGAAACTGCGCGCCACGTCTTTCGAAATTCTTAAATTGATCGAAAGAAGCGCAAGCAGGCGATAATAAAATACAAGGCTCTGATGAAGCTGACGCTTGCGCATCATGCGAGGCCTGTTCAACGGCAGCCTCAAGCGTTTCGGAGATCACATAGGGAACATGGCCCTTAAGCGTTTTGGCAAAATCATCCGCCGCCTCGCCGATTAAATAGGCTTTCTCAATCCGGTCGAAATAAGGATGTAAGGGCAAAATACCGCCTTCTTTGGCGCGGCCACCTGCAATCCAGAAAATGCCTTCGCTAAAAGACGCAAGTGCCTTTTCCGTTGCATCGGCATTGGTTGCTTTTGAATCATTAATGCATACAGCTTTACCGATATGCCCGATAACCTCAAGCCGATGCTCCAATCCGGGAAAGCTCTTTAGCCCTTCGCGAATATCATCGTTCGAAACGCCCAAAGCCGAAACAGCAGCAATCGCGGCTGCTGCATTTTGAACATTATGAACACCCCGCAAGGTGGGGATACCCGAAAGATCCGTGATGCTGCGTTGCTCCCCTAAGCACGTCCAGTAAATCTCGGTACCGCGGCGATTAATGCCCGTCTCTAAAGCCCGTTCTACCGAAAGCCTGACAACCGTGTGTTGAGCCGCCTCGCACCGATCCGCAATATCACGGCACCAATCATCATCAACGCCAATGATCGCGGTATCGGATGCTACCACCAAACGTTCTTTGACCGAGGCATAATGCGCCATTGTGCCATGGCGATCGAGATGGTCAGGCGTGAGATTAAGTAACACCCCAACGGTAGGCTTCAGCGATGGCGCTAAATCGATTTGATAACTCGAACATTCAATCACATGCACGCGATCATTGGAGGGCGGATCAAGCGCTAGAATAGCCGTTCCAATATTTCCACCCAATACAACGTCGCGTCCTGCCACACGCAGCAGATGCGCGATCAACGCCGTCGTGGTTGATTTACCATTGGTGCCCGTAATGGCGATAAACGGCGCTAAAGGTGCATGCGCTAACCGCTCGCGACAGTACAGTTCAACATCACCAATAATCTCGATAGCGGCTGCCCTTGCCTTTTCAACCGTCCAATGCGGCTTAGGATGCGTCAGCGGTACACCGGGCGAAAGCACAAGCGCCGCATAGCGCGAAAAATCAGTCTTTGATAAATCAACAAGCGTGATCTCCGCTTCGCTTGCGCTGTGACGCGAAGCCTCGGAATCGTCCCACGCCTCAACCTGCGTACCGCCTGCGATCAAGGCCTGCGCGGTTACGATCCCTGATCCACCAAGACCAAAGACAGCAACGCGTTTATCAGCGAAGGTTGAAACAGGCGTCATGAGATTAGCGAAGCTTCAAGGTTGAAAGGCCAATCAAGGCCAAAATGACCGAGATGATCCAAAAGCGAATTACGATTTGCGGTTCTTTCCATCCCAATTTTTCAAAATGATGATGAATAGGCGCCATGAGAAAAATACGTTTACCTGTCAGTTTGAAAGAGGCGACTTGTATGATCACCGAAACCGCTTCAATCACGAAAAGTCCACCGACAATGCCAAGTACAATTTCATGTTTGGTAGCGACCGCGATGGTACCCAACAGACCGCCTAAGGCGAGCGAGCCCGTGTCCCCCATGAAGATTTGCGCCGGAGGCGCATTGAACCACAAAAAGCCAAGTCCGGCGCCTATTAAAGCACCGCATACCACGGCGAGCTCGCCCGTTCCCGGCGTAAAATGGATTTGCAAATAATTGGCAAAAATCGCGTTACCCGCGAGATAGGCAATAAAGCCAAACGTAGCCGCTGCGATCATCACCGGCACAATTGCCAAACCATCAAGACCATCGGTTAAGTTCACGGCATTTCCGGCGGCGACAATGATAAATGCGCCAAAGGCTAGAAAGAAAAAGCCAAGATCAAAAACAATTTCTTTGAAAAACGGAACCGTTAAGGAGGTCGATAATTTACTCACGCCGATATTCGACATCACATAACAGGCAATAAGGGCAATCAAGGCTTCGATTAAAAGCCGCATACGGCCTGAAAGCCCGGCATGCGATTGCTTGGTTACTTTGAGATAGTCATCGTAAAACCCAATCGCCCCGAAACTAATGTTCACCCAAAGAACAACCCAAATATAAATGTTACGCGGGTTGCACCAAAGCAAAGTAGCAACGAGAACGCCTGATAAAATCATCAAGCCGCCCATTGTGGGCGTCCCCTTCTTCGTCAGAAGATGAGAGGCTGGCCCATCTTCCCGAATAGGTTGACCTTTACCCTGCCTCACACGAAGGCTCGCGATAATCGTTGGGCCAAAGAAGAAGACGAAAAACAAGGAGGTTACAGTTGCACCAACGGTCCGAAACGTAATGTAGCGGAAGACGTTTAACACGCTAAGAAAACCACTATATTCAGCAAGCAAAGTGAGCATTATCGATTTCCTTTAGCGAAATGATTTTTAAGCGCTGTAACCAGCGGCCCCATTCGACTACCAAGCGAGCCTTTGATCATAACCGTATCGCCCGGACGAACAGCCTCAAGGAGAAGCGGCTCTAACGCTCCCGAATCCGACGCATAGGCACCACGCATAGAAGACGGCGTCTCGCTCCAAAGTGACTCCATAAAAGGGCCACAGGCAAAAAGGAGATCAACACGATGCGTCGAAAGATCGGGTGCTAGACCAGCGTGAAGTATCGCGCTTTGTTCACCCAATTCGCGCATGTCACCCAACACCGCAATGCGGCGTCCATTATGACGAGTAGGAGTAGAGGTGAGCACCGCAAGAGCGGCTCTCACAGCCGCTGGATTAGCATTATAACTTTCATCCAACACGCAAATTTGGTAATCGCCTTCACCGAGCATGACTCTCGCGCCGCGTCCAGAAGGCGGCGTTACATCTTTCATCGAGGAGAGAACGACGTCGAGATCGGCCCCAAGCGCATCCGTCACGCCCAAAATGCCAAGGCTATTCATAGCCAGATGCCGTCCGGGACTGCCCAAGCGATAGGTTTTCCGGCTACCAAAAAAATCGACCGTCACATCCGATGCATCGGGTGAAAGCGATATTTCGAGCAACCGTATATCGGCCTCGCGATGCGAACCAAAACTAACAATACGCCCAGCAGGTGACGCTTGAGCCGCCAATCGCATCCGCTCGTAATGTGGGTTATCGCGATTAATCACGGCAACACCACCCGGCATAAGGCCTGAAAAAATTTCAGCCTTTGCATCGGCAATGGCTTCGACATTCGCGAAGAATTCAAGATGCACCGCCTCAACCGTTGTGATCAACGCCACATGCGGCTTGACCATTTTAGTGAGAGGCTCGATTTCACCCGCATGGTTCATGCCTATTTCAAACACGCCATAATGCGCGCTCTCGGCCATTCGTGCCAAGGTCAGCGGAACACCGAAATGATTATTATAAGAAGCAACGGACGCATGCGTTTCAGACTGCTTTGATAAAATCGTTTTAAGCGCTTCCTTCGTACCCGTTTTCCCGACAGAGCCAGTAACGGCAGCAATACGGGCATGAGAGCGCGCGCGTGCCGCGTTTCCAATGTGACGCAATCCATCTAAAACATCGGGGACGGCGATTAACGCACCAGCATCGGCAAATTCCGACGCTCGCTTATCCGAAACCAATGCGGCCGAAGCGCCCTTTTCAAAGGCTAATCGGATGAACTCGTGCCCATCACGGCTTTCGCCCTCAAGCGCTATAAATAAATCGCCTTGGTTTAAGGTGCGCGTATCAATTGAAACACCCATAACCGGCCTAATTGTGCCGTAAATTTTACCATTTGTTGCGGATTGCAAAGAAGCTTCAGTCCAAAGAGGAGCACTCACGACCGCTTCTCCTCAAGGATCGATTGAATGGCCGAATGATCGGAAAAGGGCAAGATCGTTTGACCGATCATTTGACCCGTCTCATGACCTTTGCCTGCGATCAACAACACATCACCCGCCCGTAACATCTCTACACCTGCTTTAATCGCCGCGAATCGGTCGCCAATGTCGCGCGCACCGGGGCAAGCTGCAAGGATAGACTGACGAATCGAAGCAGGATCTTCGGAACGTGGATTATCATCGGTTATGATAATTTCATCCGCCAATCGCCGCGCAATCTCGCCCATAATCGGCCGTTTAGCCCGATCGCGATCTCCCCCGCAGCCAAAAACACAAATCAGTCGACCCGACGCAAAAGGACGAAGCGCGATCAATGCCTGCTCTAACGCTTCAGGCTTATGAGCGTAATCGACAAGGATAAGCGCCTTGTTGACCTCAGCAACGCGCTCAAGACGTCCCTTGACGCCACGCAATTGCCGAAGCGCTTCAAAAACATCATTGGCCTTTTCGCCGACTGCCAAAGCAAGCCCCGCCGCAACTATGGCATTAGACGCCTGAAATGCACCGGCAAGTGGTAATAGAATTTCAAATCGCTTGCCCTGCCATTCAACGACAAGCTTTTGATCAAAAGCCAATTGGTCCGTAGAATTCAATTTTAAATCCTGCCCACGAAGGCCAACAGTTAAGCAGCGAATACCGCGGGCAGTTGCGACACGAACAACCTCTACACCTTCGGGTGAGTCCATATTCACAACCGCCACGCCATCCGATGGCAACAGCGTATCAAATAGCCGAAGCTTGGCTGCCAGATAGGCTTCAATGGTCGCATGATAATCAAGATGATCATGACCAAGATTGGTAAAAGCCGCAGCTTTTAACCGCACACCGTCCAGCCTATGCTGATCAAGCCCATGCGACGAGGCTTCCATAGCCAGATGCGTAACCCCCTCACCTGCTAAAGCATCAAGCGTTTGATGAAGCTGCACAGGATCAGGCGTTGTCAGCGCACCATATGTAACTGCATCTGCGCGAACAACACCAATCGTACCAAGACTTGCCGCATTATGCTTGCAATACGCAAAAATCTGTCGCGTGAAATCGGCGACCGATGTTTTTCCAGCCGTGCCCGTTACAGCAACAAGGGTCTCTGGTTGCTTTGGATAAAAACGAGCAGCCGCTATAGCCAGGGCATGCCGGGCATTAGCTACTTGAATATCTGCAACGCTTGGGGCGAGCATCGTGAGGGCTTCGCCTTCATGAATAATCGCCTTTGCTCCTGCACGAATAGCCGCTTCAATAAAGGCAGAACCATTCTGCTTCACACCCGCAAGCGCAAAAAAGGCAAAGCCTTCTTGAACCATTCGGCTGTCAGCCGAAAGCCCCGTAATTTCGCAATCAGCGTAACGGGCATCAACGAAAGGAAGGACTTGGCCAAGTTTCATTTGGTGCCCCATGCACCCATCTTGACCATGGTCGGGAATGGCGCAGCCGGTGGATCAAACCGCTTCGGCATATCTAGAAAAGGCGCCACGCGCTCAATCACCGCGCCTGTTACAGGACCTGCATTCCAACCTGCGGTCTGATAGCCAAATGTACCTTGAACCGCTTGCGGCTCATCCATAATGGTCATGAATAAATATTTTGGCTTGTCCGCAGGGGCTATGGCCATGAAGGTCGTAAACACTTTTGTGGGGTCGTAATGGCCATGGAAGTTTTTATTCGCCGTACCCGTTTTGCCACCGACAAAATAACCATCAATATCAGCCTTGCCAGCTGTACCGATCTTATTGGCTGCATTGAGCCGCATTAAATAGCGCATGGCTTCGCTGGTTTCAGGCTTGATCACGCGGGTGGATATTGCATCAGCCTGTTCTTGCGTACGAGGCATAAAGGTAGGAGGCATCATATTGCCACCATTCACCAAGGCACAGACAGCCATCACCGCTTGAAGTGGCGCAACGGCCAAACCATGGCCATAGGCAATGGTAACGGTTTCAAGCTCACCCCAATGGATAGGTTTTTGTGGCTCTGCACTTTCAGGTAATTCCGTCCGCAACCGATCAAGCTGACCCATCTTTTTCAAGAAGGCTTTATGGCCTTCTAGTCCAACTGCGAGTGCTGCCTTTGCCGTTCCAATATTAGATGAATGAATAAAAACTTCTGGAATCGTCAAAATGCGATGGGTCGCATGAAAATCGGTAATTTCGAATTTGCCATAACGCAAATTGGTGCGCGCATCGAATTGCGAATTAATCGTCGCTTTGCCTGAATCCATCGCCATGGCAAGCGTCAAAGCCTTGTAGGTAGATCCCATTTCATAGGTACCCACAACAACGCGGTTAATCTTATCTGGGTTAAGCGCATCAGCGGGATTATTCGGGTCAAAATCTGGAAGCGAGACAAGAGCAATAACCTCGCCGGTGGTAACATCAATTACCATACCGCCAACGGCTTTGGCCTTATATTTTTCCATGCCCTTTAAGAACTCATCACCCAACGCATGTTGAACACGAATATCGATTGAAAGTTTTACAGGCGTTAAATCCGTTGGTTGCGCTGCCAGCCCTGCATTGGCAAGGTCAGATAGGCCTTGCCCATCAATATATTTCTCGATACCGGAAATACCCTTATTATCAACATCGGTTGTGCCAAGCACATGCGCGGCTGCTACGCCATTGGGATAATAACGCTGGCTTTCGGTCGGAAATTCGATACCAGGCAAACCAAGTCGAAAAATTTCGTCTTTTACTTGTTGGCTAACGCGTCGCTTAATCATCACCGCGCCGCGTTTTGTCGAAAATTTATTACGCAAATCACGAGCGTTTAATTCGGGCAAAACAGCCGTTAACAACTCAACCGCCTCGTCTTTATCAATAAGCCGCCTTGGTTCGACATAAACGGAGTAGGATTTAAGATCGGTAGCTAACACCACACCATTGCGATCAACAATGTCAGGCCGTGCTTTTGTAATCTGTTCGGGTTGAAAAAGTTTAGCAGCCACTTCATCAGGCTGATCGGCTAGTTTAACAAGCTTCCATCCAATGGTGCTAAAAACGATGATAAAAGCGACCATTGCGAAATAGAGTCGATGCCCGCTTTTATCGAGGCGCATGCTAAAAAGCGCGGAAAAGATCCGCGAAAACAGCGATCGGCTTTTTTTCTTTGGTGAGTGATGTTCACCCGGCCGCAAGCCGTGCAAAGGATCCTCAGGATGAAATGAACGCGCCATTACTCTTTATTGCTTTTGAACAGTGGACGATCGAGCATCAGTCGACTTTGCAGATTTGGTTGCGGTATCGCTCAAGCCCAAGGTCGAGAGCTTATCGCCGATCATATCGGCTTCCGCCGGACGATCCGGAACATCCTGCCAACGCACAATCTGTTGCGTGCTCAATGGAACAAGATCAAGATTGGCATCGACCAATTTTTGCAAACGGTCAGGACGGTTTAATCCTTGCCACTCTGCTTTCAACTGTCCAATTTTATCATGCTCTGCCGCAATCATTTTATTTAAACGCGAAACTTCAGATGTCAGCGCCATCGTGTCATATTTAATTTTATACACATAGACGGCCGAGCCAATCAGCAGCAAAATAGCAAAGGCATGAAAAATACGTGGCATGTTAAGCTCTTCCTCGGCTCACTGATTTTTCCGGACTGGCATGGGTACGCTCGGCAATCCTAAGCTTGGCCGAACGCGCACGCGGATTGGCCCTTGTTTCAAGCAATCCCGCAATAATCGCTTTTCTGGCTAAATTGATAAAAGTCTTCGCACGCGGTTGTGCTGACGGCATATGGCGCGAAGGGGCTGGCGTTTCACCCGAACGATCGGCAATGAACTGTTTCACAATACGATCTTCGAGCGAATGAAACGTAACAACGGCGAGCCGGCCACCGGGCGCTAATATCTTTTCAGCAGCGACAAGCCCGCGCTCCAATTCACCCAATTCATCATTCACCGCAATACGAAGCGCTTGAAAGGTACGGGTAGCCGGATGGATTGCATCCGGCGGCATATATACAACCGAGGCCACCAAATCAGCCAATTGCTTGGTCGTCGTAATCGGCGCATTGCGCCTTGCTGCCACAATGGCTTTTGCCACCGCGCGCGATTTCCGCTCCTCGCCATACCGATAGATGAGATCGGCCAAAGCCCCCTCCTCCATCGTATTGACAAGATCAGCCGCACTTTCACCCGCTTGCGCCATCCGCATATCGAGTGGCCCGTCAGCCCTGAAGGAAAATCCACGTGCCGGATCATCAATCTGCATGGATGATACGCCGATATCGAGCACTACGGCATCCGCAGGCGCAAAACCGCGCTCTTCCGCAAGAGAACCAAGATCGCCAAATTGCCCTTGAACCAGCGCTAAACGCCCACCGAACGAAGCCACCATGGAGGCGCCAGCCGAAATCGCATCAGGATCGCGATCAATGGCCATCACGCGACATTCGGGATTTTGCGTCAAAATCGCACGCGTATATCCACCCGCCCCGAATGTGCCATCAATGATGGTTTCATCATCGGAAACATCAAGTGCTGCCAACACTTCCTCCAGCAACACCGGAATATGGCGCTGGTCGTGTGTAATGGCGTCCACCGGGCGCAAGACAGAGGAACTGGTCATATGGGGCACAAATCGCGGCACAGGTGAAACGCATTGGTGAATGCGATCACAATGCCTTAAGCATGGTTAAGAATTGGTTGAAATTAAGACAAAATTTGCAATTTTTGCGGCTCGCAAGGGGGCCGAATCGTTAATATGCCAGTCGGTCTGTAAGCCGGGTTCTGTATGGCGGGGAATTACTCCCCCGCGTGACGACCATTCCTCTAGGACGGCTGTTGCCAGCCGCCTCAAGCAACCAACCCGGACAACGGGGCTGAAGCGGCCCTGAAAGCTTGCGCCCTCATGTTATCCCTATTCGGTCTTGCTCCCGGTGGGGTTTACCCTGCCGTGACCGTTGCCGGCCCCGCGGTGCGCTCTTACCGCACCTTTTCACCCTTACCTGTCACCGAAATGGCAGGCGGTATCGCTTTCTGTGGCACTTTCCCTGGGGTCGCCCCCGCCGGCCATTAACCGGCACCGTTTCTCCATGGAGCCCGGACTTTCCTCCCGTCTTGCGACCGGCGGCCGTCCAACCGACTGGCATGAGATGCGATAAGCCTATTTACCATGGCATTCAAGGCAATAACGCCTTCATCTTTTTAGAATAGGCGCGATTGGCGGCATTGGCCTTGGTGGCGTTCAGGCCGCTTTGATAACGGGTTACGGTTCCACAAAGGTCTCCGTCGGCCAATTGATAGGCTTGGGCAAGATAGCGAACACCAAGCGCGATATTCGTCTCCGGATCGAAAAGCGATTTCGAAGCCCCTCTAAACCCTAAGGCATTGGCCGTGCCCGGCGTTATTTGCATCAACCCCACCGAGGAGCCATTACGAGCATCCCGGTGCCAGCTGCTCTCGACCGTAATCAGAGCACTTACAAGCTCGGATGGCAGACCATTGGCTTCGGCATGGTGATCAATGATCCGCCTTATCTCGGACTGAGACATCGGGGCTGAGGGATAGGTTAAAGCTTGAGCCTCAGCCGAAGCGAAAGACATAAAAGGAAGGCTAAGCAACAAAGCGATACAGGATATCGGAAGGCGCATGGGTTTGCTCCATGTGTCCCGCTAAGCGGAAAGAAATGGCTACGATCATCCAGCCGGATGTCGCGATGAATGAACTCAGTACTGGGGGAGAGCCGGCTAATTGTCGGTCCGGCAAAAAAGGGGATAACGCCTGAAACGCGTTACCGTGAATTGCCTAAGCGCGGAGCAAACGCATCCGATAATAGGCATGACGAAAATGAAACTGTCATAATCTCCATTGACCTTTAAAAAATGGCACAATTAAGACAGTAGCGATTTAAAAATGTTTGCCATCGGTGTTGGCGTTTACGCCATACTACCTAATAATTGATCCATATTTTTAACAAAAAATTTAGATTTAAAACGAGCGCCTTTATTAAAGCGCTCGGCTCATCCATTGCTGTTGTAAGGCGGGATTGGCGTCATAGAGATGGCGTAAAGCCATCAGCAATTCGGCTGCATGAGCGTTGCGCTGTTCGGCAATGGCTAGCTTAATATCGTCGACAATCATATCGCGAATTTTTTCAACACCATGATTCATATGGAGCAAATAGGACGCCAAAGCTGCCGCCGCGACATTCGGCAAATGTTCATGCTCACCAATCGCTTCGATTTGATCGCGATCAAGACCACACAGATCACAAATGTCGACAATTGAAATCACGCCCAACTCCTCGAAATTCTCTTCGGGAATAGAATGCGTCAATCCTTTTAAATCACAATCAGGCGAAGTGCGGATGATTAAGCCGCGCGGCGCTCGAGCTTAGGGCGAATGCCAAGCAGATGACAAATCGCATAGGTTAATTCAGCGCGGTTCATCGTATAAAAATGAAAGTCCGAAATTCCCCTATCGAGCAAATCAAAAACCTGTTCGGCCGCAACCGATGCCGCAATCAATCGCCGCGTTGCGGGGTCATGATCAAGCCCTTCAAATCGGCTAGCCAACCATGCCGGAATAGTCGCACCGGTCTTGGCGGCAAAATTGGCGGTTTGATGGAAATTTTGAACCGGCAAAATTCCAGGCAAAATTGGAATAGTGATACCGCGCGCCCGCGCCCGATCAAGATATCGGTAGTAAAGATCATTATCGAAGAAAAATTGGGTGATCGCACGTGTTGCTCCCGCGTCGATCTTGGCTTGCAAGACATCAAGATCAACATCGAAATTAGCGCTCTCCGGATGTTTTTCCGGATAGGCTGAAACCGAAATCTCAAAATCACCAATCGCACGAATACCTTTGATCAAATCCGCCGTTGTTGCATAGCCCTTTGGATGCGGCACATAGCGTTCACCAACACCGCCCTGCGGGTCACCACGCAAGGCAACAATGTGGTGAATGGCAGCATCCTTATAAGATCGAACAACCTGATCAACTTCTTCGCGCGAAGCGCCTACGCAGGTTAAGTGCCCTGCGGCGCGTAGATTGGTTTCTTGCGCAAGGCGCGCAAGCGTAAACAAAGTACGCTCACGTGTAGAACCACCCGCGCCATAGGTTACCGTGACAAAGTCAGGCTCGAGCGGCGCGAGCCGTTGAATCGATTCCCACAAAGCGGGCTCGACATCCTCGGTCTTGGGTGGAAAAAATTCAAACGATACGCGAAGCGTATCGGATGCTAAATTTCGGCTTGGACGCGACACGATATCTTCCTTCATGACAGTCCTCCTCTCAGGCGATTTGTCGGCGTGGATCACGCGCTAAAAAAATAGAAACGGTAAGCTGGCCACCGGTTGTGTTGGGTGGCGCAAGATCGTCATGTTGGATGATTTCCAGACCCGCCTCGGTCAACCAGTCCGTCATCTGTCCAACCGAGAATCCGAGACGCCGATGCGCCTGCGTTTCACGTAAAAACTCAAGATCATGCGGAGCGAAATCAATCACAACAAGTCGCCCGCCCGGCGCAAGCGCTTGGGCTGCTTCACGCAAAGCACGCGCGGGGTCATCCAAGAAATGCAGAACCTGATGGATCATAACGAGTTCGAAGGCATTCCGATCGACCGGCAAGGCATAAAGATCCCCCTGCCGCCATTCGACACCTTTGATGCTTTCGTGCTCAAGATTAGCGCGCGCAACGGCCAACATTGCATGGCTTGCATCAACGCCGACAATTCTCTGCGCCTGCGCGCCCAGCAGCGAGACCATGCGCCCCGTGCCCGTGCCCAAATCCAGCAGACTTGCAATGGGCGCATCACCTATAATGGCCTTGATCTTTGCCTCGACCACCGTTTCGGCCGCATGCAGCGACCGGATGCGATCCCATTCGGCGGCATGACGGCTAAAATAGGCCTGCGCGGCCTCAGCACGTTGCGCTCTAACATCATGCAGCCGCGCCCGATCCGAGGCGATGGTGAGATCTTGCGGATCAAGCCGCTGGATCAGCACCCGCGCCAATTGTCCCTGGCTCGTTCGATCCGCCAGCCGAAAAAACGCCCAAGCGCCCTCGCGGCTGCGCTCGATCAAACCGGCCTCCGCCATCAGTTTCAAATGGCGCGAAACGCGCGGCTGAGACTGGCCCAAAATATCGGTGAGATCGGTAACCGTCAGCTCGCCTTCGTCCAAGAGCGACAGAATACGCAAACGCGTATCCTCGCCAGCGGCGCGCAATCCGGCTATCAAACTTGCAAGCGCCATTGAGTGGACGGGATGAGGATCGAGCATAGCACCAACCGATTAATACAAAGACATAAACATATCTTTATATCATCTTTTTAAGATCGGCAAGCCTAATTTTGTGATAGCTAATCCCCGGCTCTAGGATGCTTTTCGGTCAATCCGGGTATTCCGGCCGATCAAAACCACGCCGACCACGGCCACCGCGAAAGCCCAAGTCAGCCAATCCACACTTTCGCCATTGATCAAGGCTGCGCATCCCAACGTCACGAAAGTTTGCAGCAATTGCGTCTGGCTCACCCGCGCCTGCCCGCCCATAGCAAGCCCGGTATTCCAGAAAAAGAACCCGATATATTGGCTCATCAGGCCCAAATAGGCGAAAGCGGCCCAATGGGTCAGCGGAACGGCATAGATATCGGAAGGTGCCGTTAAAAACGCAACTGGGATTGTCAAAGGCAACCCAATGACAACCGCCCATGAGACAACTTCCCAACCGGGGCGCGTCTTGGCCAAGCGCGCAAAGGCCGTATAGCCGGAAGCAGCACTCACAACGGAGCCCACCAGCAAAACATCGCCTAGCCCAAAGCTGCCGCCGCCATCGCGAAGGGAAAAGCCCACAACTAAGGCAGCACCGACCAAAGCGCTGATCCAAAAGCCGCGCGAGGGCCGCTCGCCCGAGGCGATGGCCGCAAACATAGCGACGGCCAAGGGCAAAATACCGAGCACCACGCCGCCATGCGAGGCCGGTACCAACCGCATGGCAAAACCGGTAAAGCCAGGGAAACCAATAATCGTAAACGCCGCACCGATTAGCAGAGTATAAAATTCGTTCCCGCGCGGCATTTTCTTACGCAGCAGGGTTAGAACCACCAAGGCCACAAGCCCGGCCAACGTCGCCCGCCCCGATGTGACAAACCACGGATCAAGTGAGCCGACGGCAATCCTTGTCATCGGCAGGGTAACGCCAAAAATCACAACACCAATCGTGCCGAGAACTAGGCCTAGGGTCTCGCGCGACATTGTCATTTTCAAACGCACTCACGGGCAAATCAATCGATTGTGTCCGCATAGCCCGTATCGGCCAGCAAGTCATCCCTGATGGTTCAGCTTATCTGAAGGGCGGCTCGTCAAAGCTTCGAAGCTTTCGTGAATGCGCCGTGCCATGCAACACGCGCAATTGATCCAAAGCGGCAATGCCAATATCCAAATGCTCGCTGATCGCGCGTTCATAAAACGCGTTCGCAGCTCCAGGTAATTTGATCTCACCATGCAAAGGCTTGTCGGATACGCAAAGAAGCGTTCCATAGGGCACGCGGAAACGAAAGCCTTGCGCCGCAATCGTGCCACTCTCCATATCTACCGCAATAGCACGCGATAGATTTATGCGCCGCCGCTCTTTCGACCACCTTAATTCCCAATTCCGATCATCATAGGTAACAACCGTTCCCGTGCGCAAACGTCGCTTTAACGCCTCGCCCTTATCACCTGTCACCGAGGCTGCTGCTTCTTGTAAAGCGACTTGAATTTCAGCCAAGGCCGGAATGGGAATTTCGGTTGGCACAACGCTATCGAGAATACCGTCTTCGCGCAGATAGGCATGGGCCAGCACGTAATCGCCGATCCGTTGCGATTGCCGAAGTCCGCCGCAATGCCCCACCATCAACCACGCATGTGGCCGCAACACGGCTAAATGATCTGTGATGTTTTTCGCATTAGCAGGCCCCACGCCGATATTGACGAGGGAAACGCCCTGCCCCTCTTTTGTCGTCAAATGATAGGCCGGCATTTGAAAACGCTGCCATGGCGACGCTCTAAAGATCGCCTCTACCTCTTCATCGCTGGTTTGAGCCGTGAACTCCACGCCGCCGGGCAATACAAGCTTTTCATAAGTCGGATCCGTTCGGAGTGTTTGAATACCGCGACGAATAAACTGATCCACATAGCGGTGGTAATTGGTAAGCAAGATCCATGGCTGCACCGCACGCCAATCGGTTCCGGTATAATGCACGAGGCGACGAAGAGAAAAATCAACGCGCACCGCATCAAACAAAGCAAGCGGCCTTGGACGTTCTTCGTCATAATCCCAGAGACCATCGGCAATTTCATCGCCCACTTCCGACAAAAGTGGAATCGGAAAATGCAATGCTAAATCGGCCGCGCTTGCACCACCACGCCCTAATTCATCGCCACGATTAAACACATAGGGATAAGGGATTTCCTGCGCGCTTAAGCCTACTTCAACATGCGCGTTAAACTCGCTCATCAGCGGGCGTAATTGCTCGATCAGATAGGATCGAAAAGCCTCAGGTTGCGTCACTGTTGTCGTATAAACTCCCGGTACAGAAAATTTCGCATAAGCCCGCGGGCTCGTCGGCACCAACCCATCGGGGTGATAGCCGATGCGCAATTCAGGATAACGAAAAGCCATACGCTGTTCTGCACTGGGCGGTGATCCACCGGCCAAATAATGTTCCACGGCATCCCGCAAGGCGGTGCTAGCGGCTGCATACAGGATCTCAAGCGCTTCTACCGCATCTTCTGGTGTATTAACCCGCCGCGATGATTGTTGAGCCTTGACCATCTCATTTCCCTCCATCGGATCACCCACATCGGCTATGGTCATGCTTTAAGCTGCATCATTGACCGCATCCGATGACAGGAAGATGATAGACGCCAACAGGTTACGCAAGGAGATAATCGAGATGGATCTGCCCCTTACCCGCTTGGCGATAGCCCTTGCCATCGGCCTTTTGATTGGGCTCGAGCGGGGATGGAGCGCGCGTTCGGAAAAGGAAGGCGAACGTGCCGCGGGTCTGCGCACGCATGCAATCTCAGGATTATTGGGAGGCGTCACAGCTCTTGTTGGGCAACTGACGACACCTCTGCTCATCGGTTTTGTGTTTGTTGGCTTTTCCGGCGTAACCGCTTTGTTCCATTGGCTTGAAAGCCAAGACGAACATAATTTTAGCGCAACCGGTGTCGTTGCAGGCATGATGGCTTTTATGCTCGGGGCCTATGCAGTCCTTGGTATTCCGGAAATTGCCATCGCAGCCGCTACCGCGACAGCCGTTCTCTTGGCGCTCAAATCAACCTTGCATGGTTGGTTGCAAACGCTCGAATGGATTGAGATCCGGGCCGTCCTCATTCTCGTCACAATGACCTTTCTGTTCCTCCCCTTCATCCCGGACCGGACCATCGATCCATGGGATACGCTAAATCCGGCACGGATTTGGGAACTCGCCATCTTTGTCTGCGCGATTTCCTTCTCGGGCTATATCGCCATCCGCCTGTTTGGCGAGCGCAACGGCGTTATGCTGGCAGCCCTTGCAGGCGGGGTGGTTTCCTCAACCGCTGCAACCCTCAATTTTGCCAAGATCGCGCGGGTCAATCCAACCCAAACCACGATCATGACCGGAAGCATTGTGCTCGCGGGTGCGGTAATGAATATCCGTATTCTCCTGATCGTTGCCGCGCTCAATCTGCCGCTCTTAACGGCGCTCTGGCCTGTTTTAGGAATGGCGGCACTTGTGCAAGGGGGAAGCGGTGCCATCATGATTATCGCAGGTGCCCGGAGCGGCCAGCGGCAGGTCGAATGGAAAAACCCCTTCGACCTCCCCTCAGCCCTTCAATTTGCGCTCTTCATCGCGCTCATCATCTTGCTCTCAACGCTGGCCGCCCGCCATTTTGGCAGCAATGGCTTGCTCGGCTTGTCCGCGCTTTCGGGACTTGCGGATGTCGACGCCATTACGCTTGCCTTAGCGCGACTTCAGGATCCGCCGATCGACATGACGGTCGCAACCAATGGCATTTTGCTTGCCGCTACCGTTAATACGCTGATCAAAAGCGCTATTGCCGGCTGGACAGGCGGCGCCGATATTGGGTGGCGGACACTGATGACCAGCACAGGCGCTATTCTGGCGGGGGGGATCATTCTACTGATCATGAATGTGTAATTTTGCACTTAAGAAATGGTACTCATTTATTGAACTGTGCAGTTTTGCAAAAACGCCTTCTGATTTTGGCAATTGGTTGAACCCATTCTTTGGGCTAAGCCCACTCCAGAGTGCTTGCGCTTAAGATCAATTCAAGGAGATATTCAAATGAACTCGACCCTCACCAACCTCTTTTCACTCGCTTCCCGACTCTTTTTGGCTTTCATCTTTGTCATGGCGGGCTGGGGCAAGCTCAACGGCATTGACGGCACCGCCGGCTACATGGCCAGCTCCGGCATACCGCTCGCTAATGTTCTCGTTTACCTTGTTATTCTCACCGAGCTAGGCGGCGGCATCTTGATCGCCATTGGTTATCAGACCCGCATCGTTGCATTTTTGATGGCGGGCTTCACAATTCTATCCGCTTTGGTCTTCCACTTTAATTTTGGCGATCAGATGCAGATGATCAATTTCATGAAGAACATCGCCATTGCAGGCGGCTTCCTATCGCTCGTAGCGAACGGCGCTGGCGCATGGTCGCTCGACGGCCGTAAGTAATTTCGACTTCACATCGATAATGAAAAAGCGCCCCACTGGGGCGCTTTTTTTATTTGGCGTTTTGATGCGCTTATCGCGTCAGTTTCTTGTACTTGATCCGTTTCGGTATCGTTGAATCAATGCCCAGACGACGCTTCTTGTCTTCTTCGTAGTCTTGGAAATTACCCTCGAACCATTCGACATGACTGTCGCCTTCAAAAGCGAGCATATGGGTAGCGATACGGTCTAGGAAGAAGCGATCATGCGAGATGATCACAGCGCAACCTGCGAAATCTTCCAAAGCCTCTTCCAAAGCGCGCAAGGTTTCAACATCAAGGTCGTTGGTTGGTTCGTCAAGCAACAACACATTCGCGCCGCTTTTCAGCATTTTAGCAAGATGCACGCGGTTGCGTTCACCGCCTGATAACATGCCCACTTTCTTTTGCTGATCGCCGCCCTTGAAGTTAAAGGTCGAGCAATAGCCGCGCGAATTAATCTCGCGTTTGCCAAGATAAATCACTTCGTTGCCGCCTGAGATTTCTTCCCAAACAGTTTTGTTGGAATCAAGCGCATCACGCGATTGATCGACATAGCCAAGCTGTACCGACTCACCCACCGTTATCGAGCCTGAGTCCGGTTTTTCTTGACCGGTGATCATGCGGAACAAGGTCGTTTTACCCGCACCGTTCGGACCAATTACACCGACAATACCGCCAGGTGGTAATTTGAACGTCAGATTATCGATCAATAGCCGATCGCCATAGCCTTTCGACAAGCCATCAAAATCGATGACATTGTTACCAAGCCGCTCGGCCACAGGAATAATGATCTGGGCAACACTCGGA
Organism: Beijerinckiaceae bacterium; assembly: GCA_026461505.1. GTDB lineage: Bacteria > Pseudomonadota > Alphaproteobacteria > Rhizobiales > Beijerinckiaceae > CAIUPE01. The sequence continues at coordinate 650 of JAPJMW010000049.1, read as the reverse complement.
CCAGATGCCCGATCATTCTGCTTCTGCACCAAATCATCATAGCGCTGCACACGCGCCTTTGATTTAGCCTGACGCGCTTTAGGGCTTTGCGATATCCATTCCTGCTCGCGCTCAAGTGCCTTTTGTTGCGACTCGGATTCACGGCCTTCCTGAATGAGGCGCTTCTGTTTCTGCGAGAGCCAGCTCGTATAATTGCCCTCATAAGGAATACCGCGGCCGCGATCGAGTTCCAAAATCCAGCTCGTCACATTATCGAGGAAGTAACGATCATGGGTGACGATCAAGATCGCGCCCGGATAGGTCCGTAAATGGCCTTCTAACCAGGAAACCGTTTCGGCATCCAAATGGTTGGTAGGCTCATCGAGCAGCAGCAATTCCGGCTGCGCGAGCAGCAACTGGCACAGCGCCACACGACGACGCTCACCGCCTGAAAGCTTGGTGACATCGGCATCATCCGCCGGACACCGCAACGCGTCCATGGCTTGGTCGACCTTGCTGTCGAGATCCCAAAGGCCCTTGGCCTCGATCTCGTCCTGCAATTTCGTCATCTCATCCGCCGTCTCGTCCGAATAATTCATGGCGAGTTCGTTGTAGCGATCAAGAATAGCCTTTTGCGGGGCAACGCCCAGCATCACATTGCCGCGCACATC
>JAPJMW010000048.1 GCA_026461505.1 Beijerinckiaceae bacterium | reverse complement strand
TAGAAATGCGGGATCGTCTGCTTGGCTTCCAGCAAGCGACGCGCAATCGTTTTGCGCATCGAATCGTGCGGGAGTTCTTCGAAGCTGCCGGGTTCGAAATAGGCACGTGTGCGTGCATCTTGCTCCGTTGCATTGGCAACAGGCACAATGTCTTGCACGGCAGGTTTTACGGAACGCGCTGCAATCGCATCTTCAATATCAGCACTTACAATTCGGCCATATGGACCGCTGCCTTTGATCTGCGAAAGTTGAATACCGGCCTCTCGTGCCAAACGCTTGGCAAGAGGAGTGGCGCGTATATCGCTGGAGACTTGCGCTGTGTGCTCAACAGTAACGGCTGCCTGCGCCACAGGGGCTGCTTCAGTTGGTTGTTTAACAGCTTGCGCAGCCGCTTCTTTTTGAGGCGCAACAACTGCTTCACCCGCTGCATAAATCCATGCAACAGGATTGCCAACCGGCACATCGGCACCTTCTTGGGCCAAGATATTGCCTAGCGTACCAGAGGCCGGAGCCTCTACTTCCATCGCGGCTTTATCCGTTTCGATTTCAAAAATCGGATCGCCCTGTTTGACAACAGTGCCTTCTGCAACAAGCCATTTCGAGATACGGCCCGTGGCCATATCCATATCTACTTTGGGAAGAATAACTTCGGTCGGCATTTTTATCGCCTTCCTTGAACGAGGTTGCGGATTCCAGCGACGATATCGGGCACTTGCGGCACGACAGCTTTTTCAAGTTCCGGATTGTACGGGATCGGACTATCGGCTCCACCCAACCGCATGATGGGTGCATCGAGATAATCAAAAGCTTCACTCTCGGCGACCATTGCGCTGATCTCAGCGCCGATGCCTAGGGTTTTTACCGCCTCATAGACGCACAATAGACGCGTTGTTTTCTTCACGCTGTTGATGACGGTTTCACGATCAATCGGACGAATGGTGCGCAAATCGACGATTTCAACATCAATGCCCTCCGTTTGCAGAATTTCCGCTGCCTCAAGGGATTTTTGTACCATGATCGATGTGGCAACAATCGTCGCATCGCGTCCTGTACGACGAATTTCAGCTTTGCCAATCGGCACCGTGTAATGGCCTTCCGGTACAGGGCCTTTTACTTTGTAGAGCAGCTTGTGCTCGAAAATCATAACCGGATCAGGATCTTGCACCGCTGCGAGCAAAAGACCCTTTGCATCATGTGGTGTAGCAGGCTGAATAACTTTCAAGCCCGGCACATGCGCAAGCCATGCCTCCAAGCTTTGACTGTGTTGGGCGGCTGCACCCGTACCCGAGCCAGCAGGAAAACGCATCACGAGGGGAACGGATACTTCGCCCCCCAACATGAAACGCATCTTGGCCGCCTGATTGACAATCTGTTCCATGGCGAGCGTTGCAAAATCCGAAAATTGAAATTCGAAAATCGGACGCATGCCTGTCATGGCCGCACCAACGGCCAAGCCCGCGCCACCAAGCTCGGAGATCGGCATATCAATCACGCGATCAGTTCCGAAGCGTTCAACAAGATCGCCCGTTACTTGAAAAGCGCCGCCATAGACGCCGATATCCTCGCCCATCAAAAAGACGCGCGGATCGGATTCAAGCGCAATCGCCATGGCCTCTTGGATGGCCTGCGAATAGGTTAATTCACGCACAGCGCTATTCATTGGGGCAACTCCGTATAAACATAATCAAGAACAGCGCCGGTATTCGGCATTGGGCTGTCTTTGGCGAATTGTATGGCATCGGCGATTTCTTTTTCTACCGAGGCACGTACCTCTTCAATGCCTGCATCATTCAAAATGCCGAATTGACGCAATTCCGATTCGAACAAAGCAATCGGATCGCGGAGCTCTTTCCACTCATCGATTTCCTCTTTCGTCCGATAGCGGTTGCGATCGCTCTTCGAATGGCCGCGATGGCGATAGGTCTTGCTTTCAATCAGCGTTGGACCTTCACCTCGACGAGCGCGCTCGATAGCGGCACTTGATGCTTCAGCCACGGCCGAGAAATTATTACCGTCAACAATCACGCCGGGCATGGAATAGCCCGCTGCACGATCCGCAATGTTAGCGACCGCGGTTGAACGCGCGGTGGATGTCGACATGCCATAGCCATTGTTCTCGCAGACGAAAACAACCGGCAATTTCCAGATCGAAGCCATGTTCAACGATTCGTGAAACGCGCCTTCATTGTTCGCACCATCACCGAAGAAGCAGATAACGACTTTGCCATTTTTCTGCATCTTGGCTGAAAGGGCAGCACCCACTGCAATTGGAATACCGCCGGCGACAATGCCATTCGCACCAAGATTGCCTTGGCTCACATCGGCGATATGCATCGAACCGCCACGGCCTTTGCAATAGCCTGTTGTCTTGCCGAAAAATTCGGCGAACATACGGTCAACTTGCGCGCCTTTGGCGATGCAATGTCCGTGGCCACGATGGGTGGAGGTGATCTGATCATCGCCATTCAGCGGCATGCAAATGCCCAAAGCGCTTGCTTCTTGACCAATCGACAAATGCATCGTGCCGTGAATGAGGCCGCGTGTATAGGAATCCTCCGCGCCTTCCTCAAAGCGGCGGATCAAATACATTTTACGCAACACATCGCGCAATTGTTCGGGCGAATAGGCACGAAAGGCGAAGGGCACATTGGCCGCTTCGGACTTCGCCTTTGATTTGGATTCGTTTTTCATCTGAATACTCACTGTCCGTAAACTAATTTATCTTGGCGTGCGCGCAATTCGGCAATCTTTGAACCTGCCGGAACGGTCACATTGTCTCGTGTAATCAAATCGCCCTTTGCATCCATTGGCTTGCCGTGTGGCGGCATTCGGCTTCCGGAATGATTTTGAGGGGGCGTCCGGTCGACATGGCATAGACCTGCTGGCGGCAGGCGCGTTCTAGAAAATAGAGGTCGTCAAAGGCTATAGCAACCGATGGCCCGCCGACCATCACGCCGTGATTGGCCAAGAATACAATATCGGCATCGCCGCGATTTTTCTTATCGCCTGCAATACGGGCACCTTCATCTTCATCGAGCGCAAAGCCGCCGAATTCTTCTTCATAGGCGGTACGGCCATAAAAGCGCGCGGCGGTTTGGTGCGCCATTTCCAGGCGACCATTTTCGATCATGGTCAGGCTGGTGGCGAACGGCATATGGGTATGTAAAATGCAAAGATGCTTTGGATTGGCGCGGTGGCCGGCAATGTGAATGTTGCGGGCGGTTGCTTCGACCTCGCCTTCGCCCTCAAGCACCGTGCCTTGCCCATCAATGAGCAAGAGATGCTCGGGCTGCATCTCGGACCAATGCACGCCATAGGGATTTAGGAGATAGCGTTCTTCTTTACCGGGAATGGCAACAGAGAAATGGTTACAGATGCCCTCATTCAAATCGAAATGCGCGGCCATACGGAACGCTGCGGCAAGGTCGGTGCGAAGGGCGTCTGTGTTCATGGGCGTGATCCGTTAGATTTATCCTCTTCCCTCTCCCCTTTGCGGGAGAGGGTGGCCCGCGAAGCGGGTCGGGTGAGGGCCCCTCATCCGTCATGCTTCGCATGACACCTTCTCCCGCGAGGGGAGAAGGGATGCGTTATTTTTAAACCATTATTACTTCGGCGCCATGATCATGGTCATCTGGCGACCTTCGAGCAAGGGTTCGGCTTCTACTTTCGAGATTTCGGCCATCTCGATTTTGACGCGTTCCAAAAGCTTCATGCCGAGATCTTGGTGGGCCATTTCACGGCCGCGATAGCGCAGCGTGATTTTGACCTTGTCACCTTCTTCAAAGAAGCGGCGCACGGCCTTCATTTTGGTCTCATAATCATGGTCATCAATGCCGGGACGCAGCTTGATTTCCTTGATTTCGACAACCTTCTGCTTCTTGCGGGCCTCGGCGGCTTTCTTCTGCTCTAAAAAGCGGAACTTGCCGTAATCGAGAATTTTGCATACGGGCGGCGTGGCATTGGGCACGATCTCGACAAGATCGAGACCCGCCTGCTCGGCCATTTCCAATGCATCAAAAAACGTAACGACTCCACGGTTTGTACCGGTATCGTCAATCAGTTGGACGTCGCGCACTCCCCGAATATCACGGTTGGCGCGGGGCCCGTCCTTGGTCGGTACGGGCGCGGCTCTCATTGGTCTGCGAATGGCTATTATCTCCTCTGTTGCGTCACGTTGAAGTGTGACCGGCAGACGGTACACGATTTCCCAACAAATGACAGCGGGTTTTAGATCAAGATAATCCTGATCCAATATTTCTCATTAGCATGGCTCTTTCGCAAAACCGATGTCCGCTTTTGCGCGCCATACCAACAGGTCGGGAAATTCGCAGAATGTGCGTATAAGTCAACCGATCAAAAGGTTTTGGCGCTATTTTCTGGGCCTAAAAGCCGCCGATAGACGCCCAAAGTCTCATGCGTCATCGATTCGAGCGAAAATTGCGTCTCGACATGCTCTCTTGCGCGATCCGCCAGTGATTCTCTGGCGGAGGCACCGAGCGTGAGCGCTTCGTATAAAGCATCCGCCAAAGCCTGAGCATCAGCGGGCGGAACGCGCCATCCGGTGCGGGCGGAGGCGGGATGATCAATCACGGTTTCGGGCACGGCACCTAACTCGGTAACGACAACGGGGGTGCCCATTGCCTGAGCTTCCACGGCCGAGCGGCCAAAGGCTTCCGGCTCGGTGGAGGGTACGGCTACCGCCGATGCGGCCAAGAAAGCTGCGGGCATATCGGAACAATGGCCAACAAGATGCACGTGATCTGTGAGCTTTCGTTCGGCGATGAGGGCTTCAAGCTCACCGACATAATGGGTGCGACCTTGGGCATCGCCCGCTAAAATGGTGACCACATCATCGATGCCGCGTTCACGCAGCAAGGCTGTGGCTTCGATCAGATATTTCTGCCCTTTCCAGCCCGTGAGGCGGGCCGCGAGCAGAATGATGCGTTTATCGCGCGGCACGTTCCAAGCATGACGCAGGGCCTGAACGCGGGACGGATCGACGGCTGCGTTCGAGTATTGCCGCATATCGGTGCCACGGTGAATGACTCGGATCGTATTGGACGCGAAGGGATGCATTTTACGGATGAGATCAGCCGTATAATGCGAGTTTGCGATCACCACATCGCCGCGCGCCATGACGGAATTGTATAGGACTTTAACGGCGGAGCTTCCCGAATAGCTGCCGTGATAGGTCGTGACGAAAGGCGTTTTCGTGCGGCGGGCAGCGAGCAGGGTGGTCCATGCCGGAGCGCGTGAGCGGGCGTGGAGGAGGTCGACGGCCTCTCGGCTCATCACGGATTCGAGCCGGGAGATATTACCAAGGATACGGAGCGGATTTTTGGTGGCCGCCGGAAACGGAATCCAGATCCCGCCTTTGGCTTGCAGCTCCGGGATCAGCCGGCCGCTTTCGGTGGCAACCAAGGCTCGTGCGCCTGCTTTAACCAAGGCCTCGGCAATATCGACGGTGGTTCGCTCCGCCCCGCCCGTATCGAGGCGCGGAATGATCTGCAAGATCGTGCGACCGGCTAAGGGACGGTCATCCTCGGACATGTAAAAAGCTCGGCTCATGACCGAGCTTTCTAGGGTGTCGGGGGGAGATTGGCAATTTTGCCGACGCGATCAGTGCAGGCTGACGGTCTCGAGATCATGTTCCCATGCATTGGCGATGGCGGCGTCTTTTGAATCGGTGATCAAAATGGGCGAGCCATCGGCCGAGAGCAGAATAAAGAGGTTGAGGCCCGATGCCATGGCAGGCGCTCCCGGGAAGATTGCCCCGATTTCGTCCGATTTGATCGATTTCAAATAGGCGACCTTGCCGCCGCCTAAGGCCGCGAGATCCTGCGGCGTAAATTCAATCGTGGTTTCGTTCGTCTTCGTCATGTGGTCCATATCACACTCCTTGAGCGGTGTGTTTGGTCTTAATCGCGTTCGAGTATCGCTATTTTACGTATGATACGGTCGGGCTCAGGTCTGGCGAGATCAACCGATAGGAGACCGTTTGAAAGATCGGCGCCGAGGACTTCCATGCCATCCACCAGCAGAAAACTGCGCTGGAATTGGCGTGCGGCGATACCGCGATGCAGATAGACGCGGGTTTTATCGTCGGTTTGGCGTCCGCGGATAACAAGTTGCTTTTCTTCCAGCGTCACTTCCAGCTGATCGCGCGTAAAGCCCGCGACGGCCAAAGTGATGCGAAGCCGCTCAGGTTCAGCCTCATTTGGGGCTAGCCGCTCGATATTATAGGGCGGATATCCGTCGGAAGCCGTTTTGGCTACGCGTTCTAAGGCCCGTTCAAACTCGTCGAACCCGAGCAAGAACGGTGATGTTAGCGACGTCATACGTGTCATAGGCGAAGCCCTTATTTTGGCACTTCGTGCAGTATAAAAAGAAGAGAAGCCCGCTTTTGCAGCACTCCATGGCCTTGCGGCCACGGGTGAAATATGGTCATCGCATAGGCAGAGTGCAAGGCATAAATGATGAGGTCGGGTGGATGCGGCAGCAAATTGATATTTTAGCCATTGGCGAACCGATGGTGGAATTTAACGAAAACCGTACCGGCCCGGAAACCGTCTATCGGCCGGGTCATGGGGGCGATACCTCCAATGCTATTATCGCTGCGGCTCGGCAGGGCGCGCGTACGGCCTATTTCACGCATTTGGGCGATGACGCGTTTGGCCAGCAATTTCTCGATCTATGGGATAAAGAGGGCGTCGCGCGGGAGCATGTGAAGCTCAGATCCGATTCCCGTACGGGTATTTATTTTGTAACCCATGGCAAAGAGGGCCATGCTTTTAGTTATTATCGTGCAGGTTCGGCGGCGAGTTTGGTGGCGCCCAAGGATTTACCTGAGGGCCTCGTTGAAACGGCGCGTGTGCTGCATGTTTCTGGCATCAGCCAAGCGATTTCAAATACCTCATGCGATATGGTGTTTGAAGCGATGGGACGCGCCAAGCGGGCGGGCTCTATGGTGAGTTATGATACTAATTTGCGCTTGCGGCTTTGGCCGATTGAGCGGGCGCGCGCGGTTATCCATGCGGCGGTTGCGATGAGTGACATTGCCTTGCCCGGTCTTGATGATGCCGAGCAGCTTACCGGACTGACAGGCCCCGAAGCGATCTGCGATTTTTATCTTGGTCTTGGCGTGAAGATTGTAGCGCTGACACTGGGCAAAAATGGCACAATGGTGGCAGTGAAGGGTGATCGCAGGCTTATACCCGCGCGGGTCGTGAATGCGATTGATGCAACGGGTGCCGGTGATACGTTTGATGGGGCCTTTTTGGCCGAATATTTGCGGATAGGCGATCCTTTTGAGGCTGCAGCCTATGCGAATGCGGCTGCCGCATTATCGACACAAGGCTATGGTGCAGTTGCCCCTATTCCATCGCGTAGCGCGGTAGAGGCCTTTATGAAGGGCTGAACTGGGTTTCGAGTGTTTGCGTATGTAATAAAAAACGCGTTGTGAACGAAGAGCATACGAAGATATTTGACCTTAACCCTTTGGAGAGCAGCTATGCCTCGTTATTCATTCCCGAAGCCTAAAGGTTCAGAGATTACCCCGCGCGATGTCTATCTGAATCGCCGCCATTTTATAGCGGGTGCAATGGCGACCGGTGTTGGCGTGTCAATGGTGGGTACGGCACGCGCTGCTTCAGCCGCTACCCAACCTCTGACCTTTAAGCAAGGCGCTGCGCCTGTTTTATCCGACAAGCCGACTGCGCGCGAATTGGCGACGACCTATAATAATTATTACGAGTTTGGCACCTCAAAAGGTGAGCCCGCGCACAATGCTTCAACGCTAAAGATAAAACCTTGGACCGTTGAGATTGGTGGCGAAGTTGCAAAGCCTCGGACCATTGGCATCGAAGACCTTCTCGCTATGGAGCTTGAAGAGCGTATTTACCGGATGCGCTGCGTCGAAGCGTGGTCGATGGTGATCCCGTGGGTCGGAATGTCGTTTTCGAAACTAGCATCGCTCGTTGAGCCGACATCAAAAGCCAAATATGTAAAATTTACGAGCGCGGCTCGGCCTGAAGAAATGCCTGGCGTTCGCTCGCGTATTCTCGATTGGCCTTATACTGAAGGATTGCGGATGGATGAGGCGATGCATCCGCTGACATTTTTAACGCTTGGCATGTATGGAGAGACTCTGCCTAACCAGAACGGCGCGCCTGTGCGTATCGTCACGCCGTGGAAATACGGGTTTAAAAATGCGAAATCGATTGTGCGGATCGATTTTGTCTCGGAGCAACCGCGTACGGCGTGGATGACAGCGGGTGCGAACGAATATGGCTTTTATGCCAATGTGAATCCGGAAGTGGATCATCCGCGTTGGAGTCAAAAACACGAGCGCTTATTGCCAGCGTTTTTTGCAAGCCGCGAGACGGAAAAATTCAATGGCTACGGCGCTGAAGTCACATCGCTTTATTCGGGCATGGATCTAGCGGCCAACTTCTAACGGTCTGGTGCGTTGATGTCTTATGCTCTGCCTAAATCGTGGATAGCACCTTTAAAAGCGATTGTGTTTGCACTTTCGCTCGTGCCCTTGGCGCGGATTATCTATGCGATCCTTTTTGACACGATTAGTCTTGGTGCTAACCCGGCTGAAACGATTTTGCATATGTCCGGCGATGGGGTGATTTATTTTCTGCTAATCACCTTGGCGATTACGCCTTTGCGCAAGCTCACGGGTTGGAACGATTTGATTAAGTTCCGTCGGATGATGGGACTTTATGCTTTCTTTTATGCATGCGTGCATTTTCTCTCTTATATCGGATTTGATCGCTTGTTTGATTTAAGCGATATGGCGCGGGAGATTGTCAAACGTCCCTTTATTCTCGTTGGATTTGCCGCTTTCGTTTTGCTTGTTCCGCTCGCTGTGACCTCAACGCGCGGTTGGGTGTTGCGATTGGGCGGTGCGCGGTGGTCCGCTTTGCATAAAGCGGTTTATCCCATCGCGATCCTGGGCATTGTTCATTATTGGTGGCTTGTGAAGCGGGACATCACGTGGCCGGTCCTGTTTGCACTTGTCCTTGCGGTGCTTCTCGCTTATCGCGGTTTTAAACGCGGTGGACGAAAGATTCGTGCCGCCTCTTGATCGTAGTGGAGTTGGACGTGAACCTTTCAAGACATCGTTTCCAAGGAAAATTTGCGCTTGTCACGGGTGGATCGCGTGGCATTGGCCGCGCTGTAGCCGAACGCTTTGCGGCAGAAGGCGGGACAGTTGCGATTAATCATTACAACGATCACGCCGAAGCGGCTGAGACACTTAAGAGCCTTGGCCGGATCAGCGAAGCCGAGGGGCATGGCAGCAAATTGCATCGTGATGCGGCAGCGGATGTTGCGAAGCTCTCGGATGTCAAAGCGATGATCGATGGTCTTGTGCAAGGGTGGGGACGGCTTGATATTCTCGTCAATAATGCCGGTATTCAAGCCGAGACTCCTGGTGATGGTTTTGATGCTGCAACCTTTGAACGCATTATTGCTGTCAATATTATGGGCCAAGCCTATTGCGCAGAACATGCCATTGCGCATTTCTTAACGCGCGCTGGCGGCGGTGTCGTGATCAATACGACAAGCGTGCATGAGATTATCCCAAAGCCTGGATTTCTCGCTTATTCGGTCAGTAAAGGCGGGATGGGCAATCTGACCCGTACGCTCGCGCTTGAATTTGCCGATCGGGGTATTCGAGTGAATGCTGTAGGGCCTGGCGCTGTATTGACCACGATGAATGATGCTTGGCGCAATGATCCTCAAGCCAAACAAGGTGTTGAAAGCCATATTCCGATGGGACGCGCGGCAGAGCCTGAAGAAATGGCAAAGGTTTTTGCGTTTTTAGCCTCTGATGATGCGTCTTATATGACGGGCCAAACCTTATTCGCTTGTGGTGGCTTAACGCTTTATGGCGAGTTCAAGCAGAATTGGTCGAGCTAATACGGACAAACGGCATTGCTGATCGCACGAATTCCGACAAAAGCGTAATCTGTGTCATGATGCCGTCAAGGTTTTTAGGTCCATATGAGCCAAATGTGATTCGCTCGGGGAGATAGGGTTTGGTTGATATCCATGTTCGTAAGGTTCGCACCTTGTTTTTGTCCGATGTTCATCTTGGAACAAAAGGGTGCCAAGCCGATTTACTGCTCGATTTTTTAAAGCATGTCGAGGCGGATACCATCTATCTCGTTGGCGATATTATTGATGGCTGGCGGCTAAAGGCGGCATGGTATTGGCCGCAATCCCATAATGACGTCGTGCAGAAGCTATTACGCAAAGTGCGTAAAGGCACAAAGATGATTTATATTCCCGGCAATCATGACGAGTTTTTGCGGGATTATGTCGGGCACCAATTCGGTGGCGTCGATATTCAAGAAGAAGCGATTTTCGAAACCGTTGACGGCAAGCGCATGCTTGTTTTGCATGGCGATAAGTTTGATGTCGTGGTTCGCAATGTGAAATGGTTGGCCCATCTGGGTGATTGGGCTTACGATATCGCTATCGGCCTTAATGTGACGATTGGATGGGTCCGTCGACGGTTGGGATTGCCGTATTGGTCGTTCTCGGGCTGGAGCAAGCAGAAGGTGAAGCGCGCTGTCAATTTTATAGGTGCCTTTGAAAAGGCTGTTGTCAATGACGCGAAGAAGTCTGATGTGCAAGGCGTCATTTGCGGCCATATCCATGCACCTGCGATGCGGGATATGGGTGAATGCCTTTATGTGAATACGGGCGACTGGGTTGATTCATGCACAGCGCTTGTCGAGGATGAAACGGGCGCGCTCGAGATTATTCGCTGGACATCGATTAAGGCGACCGCAGAAATTACATCGCTCGATGATGTTCGTTTGAAGTCGGCTGCTTAATGCGCATTCTTGTCGTCACTGATGCGTGGCGGCCGCAGGTCAATGGCGTCGTGCGTTCGCTCGAACAGCTTGAGGCAGAAGCCCGACGCATGGGCGATGATATTGTTTTTTTAACACCCGATCAGTTTCGTACCTTGCCCATGCCGGGCTATCGCGAGATCAGGCTCTCTATTGCGCGGCCCCGCGTGATGGCCCGTTTAATTGACGCTGCAAAGGCCGATGCGATCCATATCGCAACAGAAGGTCCGCTTGGCCTTTTGGCCCGTCGTTATTGCAAGTCGCGCAAGATCCCGTTTACCACCTGTTACCATACGCGTTATCCGCAATATTTGCGTGCCCGCTTACCCGTTCCCGAACGCGTGACGTATTCATTGCTCCGCCGTTTTCATAATGGCGGTGATGGCGTGATGGTGGCAACCGAAGCTCTAGCGAGCGAGTTACGTGCGGTTGGGTTTGATAATCTGATGATCTGGTCGCGCGGCGTTGATATGGAGCTTTATCGCCCGCGGGATGAGAAGGTGCTTGATGTTGAGGGGCCGATTTTTTTGTGCGTTGCACGCTTGGCGGTTGAAAAAAATCTCGATGCATTTTTGAAGCTCGATTTGCCCGGCACGAAAGTCATGGTGGGCGATGGGCCTGATCGCGAAAGGCTAGAGGCGGCCTATCCCGATGCGCATTTTTTGGGCGCGAAATTTGGCGAGGAATTGGCCCAGATTTATGCCGCTGCTGATGTATTTGTCTTTCCAAGCCGGACAGAAACCTTTGGGCTTGTCTTGCTAGAGGCTTTGGCTTCTGGCGTGCCGGTGGCTTCCTTTACGGGAGAGGGATTACTGGCTGATATCGAATTGGCTGAAGTTGGCGTTTTAAACGAAGATTTATCGGTGGCCGCCCGTGCAGCGATGGCGCTATCGCGGGAACGATGCCGCGCTTTTGCGGCGCGCTATTCCTTTGAGCGTTCGACAACGCAATTTATTGAAAATGTGCGCAGCTCGCTGGGTTAATATATCCGTCATTGCGAGCGAACGCGAAGCAACCCAGTTGGAGATTCAGGAAAGAGTGCAATCAATTCATTGCACTTAAATAATACATATTAGCTGGGTTGCTTCGGGTTCGCTCGCAATGATGGGCTTAGGGTTGCTT
>JAPJMW010000047.1 GCA_026461505.1 Beijerinckiaceae bacterium | reverse complement strand
CTTTTTTCAGTTTCTGTCGTCCTTAAGTGTCCGCGTTATTCAGCAGGTATTGGCTGTATTTTCGCTCCTGCCTAAAGGGTTTGGCTCGAGCCTCACCGTCGCTTTGTTCATCGGCACAGCTGCTTTTGGGCTTTATCGCGGTGGGCATCTGGATGCGTTTGTGGCGACTTATGGTGAGCCACGCAGCGTGGTGGCGCGTCTCTTGGGGTTCGATATTCGCTCGGTTACCATTTCTGGTCTGCTTACGCTGGATGAAAAGGCAGTTCTTGCTGCTGCTGCTATTGGCCCTGAAGAATCGCTTCCCTTTCTCGATGCGGATGCGGTGCGTGCGCGGCTTCTTGAAGTGCCTATGATCCGCGAAGTTGCGGTTCGGAAATTTTATCCCAACGCGCTGTCGATCGGCATTGTTGAGAACAAGCCTTATGCCATTTGGCAGATGAATGGCGATCTCTCGGTGATCGGTGTCGATGGTCGTGTGATCGGCCCGCTTGACGATGAGGCTTTTGCGCAGCTTCCTCATGTTGTGGGTGAAGGTGCTGCATCGCATATTGGTGAATTTATGGCTCTTTTGGACTCGCAAGCCGAAGTTAAGCCTTTGGTGAGGGCCGGTATTCGGGTTGGTGATCGGCGTTGGACGTTGAAGTTAAACAATGGCTTTGACGTTATTCTCCCTGAGGAAAATGCGGATAAGGCGCTCGCACGATTTGCCGCTATGGTCCGCGATAAGAAAATTCTTGATCGCGATATCGTGTCGGTCGATCTGCGTCAGTCCGATCGTGTTACGTTGCGCCTGACGGAAGCTGCTGCCAATGCGCGTGTAGAGCTTTTGAAAGCAAGGGCTAAGGCTAAGGGAGGTCCGGCATGAGTTGGCGCGGTCCGAGCCTTACACCTCGTCTTAAGCCTTTGTCGCCAAAGCGCGGTGCGGTTATTTCCGTGCTCGATGTTGGAACAAGCAAAATTGTTTGTCTGGTTGCGGAACTGGTTCCGGTGTCAGGTGGTGAAGCGCTGCGTGGACGTACACACAAGGCCCGAGTCATTGGTATTGGTCATCAAAGAGCGCGTGGCCTTAAGGGTGGCGCTGTTGTTGATCTTGAAGCTGCGGAAAACTCCATCCGCTTGGCGGTTGATGCGGCCGAGCGCATGGCACGCGTTGAAATTCAGTCGGTCATCGTCAGCATGACGGGTGGGCGTTTGAAGTCAGGATCGTTTAACGCTGAAGTGACGCTTCGCGGCCAAAGCGTTGTAGAAAGCGATGTTCGGCGGGTGTTTGAGGCGATGACGTTTACAGGCTCCGAGCCTGGTCGCAGCGTGCTTCACTCCTTGCCAACGGGCTTTGCGATTGATGAGACACGGCACATTCGTGATCCGCATGGCATGATCGGTCAGCGCTTGGGCGTTGATATGCATGTGTTGACCAGCGATGAATACGCGATACGCAATCTTATGCTTGCTATTGAACGTTGCCATATTGGAGTAGAAGCGGTTGTTGCCAGCCCTTATGCCAGTGGTCTTTCGGTGCTGGTGGATGACGAAGCCGAGATGGGTGTCGCTGTTGTTGATCTTGGTGGCGGCACCACAAGTGTAGGCGTTTTCTGTAATGGTGCGCTTGTGCATGCCGATGCAGTGGCCGTTGGCGGCAATCACATCACGATGGATATCGCACGCGGACTTTCAACAGGCATCAATCACGCTGAGCGTTTAAAAACACTCTACGGCTCAACGCTTGCGAGCCCATCGGATGATCGCGAAACCGTCGCTGTTGCCTCTGTTGACGAGGTAAATGGTGACCGTGTGAACCATATTCCGAAATCTCAGCTTGTCCGAATCATACGTCCTCGCGTTGAAGAAATTCTGGAATTGGTGCGGGATCGTTTGAAGGCTTCTGGTTTTGCAGAAGCTGCAGGAAGAAGAATCGTTCTAACAGGTGGTGGTGCGGAATTAACGGGACTTACGGAACTCTCCCGAATCGTGGTTTCAAAGCAAGTACGTATCGGTCGTCCGTTAGGTGTTCAGGGATTGCCCGATGCAGTGAAGGGTCCCGCCTTCTCTGTGCCGGTTGGTTTGTTGGTCTATCCGCAGGTTGCAGGTCTCGAACATTTCGAGCCGCGCTCTTCGGGGATCGCACTTGGAACGGGAACTGACGGTTATTTCTCGCGAATGGGCCGTTGGTTCAAAGATAGTTTTTAAAGTTCGACACGTCGGCGCGGCGGCCGGCATGTCTTAACAGGTAACGAAGGCGCGGCCGGGCGTCACAAACGAGAAGGCGAAGACAATGACCATCAATCTTTCTGCACCGGACATCCGGGAATTAAAGCCAAGAATTACCGTGTTCGGTGTGGGTGGTGCTGGTGGCAATGCCGTCAACAACATGATCGAGATTGGCCTTCAGGGCTGCGAGTTCGTTGTTGGTAATACGGACGCTCAAGCGCTGACGAGCTCCAAAGCGCATCGCGTTATTCAGATGGGCATGCAGGTCACCGAGGGCTTGGGCGCAGGTTCGCAGCCTGAAGTTGGTCGTGCAGCTGCGGAAGAAGTGATTGACGAAATTCGCGATCAGCTCGCTGGCGCTCACATGGTGTTTGTGACGGCTGGTATGGGCGGTGGCACCGGAACGGGCGCCGCGCCTGTGATTGCACGTGCTGCACGCGATATGGGCATTCTCACGGTTGGCGTTGTCACAAAGCCATTCCAGTTCGAAGGCACCCGCCGCATGCGCCTTGCGGAGCAGGGCATCTCCGAATTGCAAAAGGCCGTCGATACGCTGATCGTTATTCCAAACCAAAACCTCTTCCGCGTTGCCAATGAGCAGACGACGTTCGCCGACGCGTTCGCCATGGCCGACCGCGTGCTTTACTCGGGCGTTGCTTGCATCACCGATTTGATGGTCAAGGAAGGTCTGATCAATCTTGACTTCGCCGATGTTCGCGCTGTGATGCGTGAAATGGGTAAGGCGATGATGGGTACGGGTGAAGCGACGGGCGAAAAGCGTGCAATGCGCGCTGCTGAAGCTGCTATCGCCAATCCATTGCTCGATGACGTAAACATGAGCGGTGCGCGCGGTCTGTTGATTTCGATCACCGGCGGCTCTGACCTTACGCTTTATGAAGTTGACGAAGCTGCAACGCGTATCCGTGAAGAAGTTGATCCGGATGCGAATGTTATCTTCGGTGCAACGCGTGATGATGCGCTTGATGGTATCGTTCGCGTGTCCGTTGTTGCAACGGGCATCGACTACGCCGAAATGGTTCGCCAGAACGAGCAGGCCCAAGCCAATAATCTTTCGGTTGATCCACGCATTCGCGATATGGCTGATCGTATCCGTACCGAAATTGGAACGGCATTTGCTCGCCCAACGGCAGAGATGGCTCCTCCTGTAGCGCCGGCACCTGCTCCGGTTCCTGTTCAGGCACCTGCGCCTGTTCAACAGGGCTATGTGCCGCGTGGTATTCAGGTCGCGCCAGATATCGCCATTCGTCCGGCAGCGCCTCGCCCTGTTATGCCAACGCAAGCGCCTGCTCCTGCATCGCGGGTTGAGGCTGGATATGACGAATATGCCGTTCAGCAAGGCTTTGTTCCGCCAGAATCAGAGCGCCCACTTCGTCCTGTTCGCATGCCAAGCATTGACGAATTGCCACCAATTGCTCAGCGCACGATTGATGCAAGCTTAAATGCTCGCCCTTCGATGGCTCCTGTTGAGAAGCAGAAGAAGTCTTTGATGGAGCGTTTGACGACGGCTGGCTTCGGTCGCCGCTCGGAGGGCGAAGAAATGCCACAGATGCCACGCCAAGTTGCGGTTGAACCTGTTCAGCAGGCTCCGATGCAATATGCACAACCTGAGCAGCCTCGCTATCAGCCAGCGGCGCAACCAGCGCCAGCTCCACAGGCTCGCATGTATGAAGATGATCAGATGGAAATTCCTGCCTTTTTGAGGCGCCAATCGAACTAAAACGATTGGGATTTCATCGTTGCAATTATAAGTTGGCCCGGACCTAAAAAGTCCGGGCCAATTCTTTGAAAATAAAAGGTTTTTTAATATCTTTCCACAAATTATAGAATTGTAACAAACGGTAAGAAACCGTGATTTGAAGCGTAAAGGCATCGGGACTAGAACGATGTCGTGATGTTCCGGTTCCGAATGTTTGGAACCTTTTGCGAGACTGGGCTGAGTACGAGATGGCGAGATCAAGACAGTCGACTTTAGCCAATAAAGCTGAGATTTCAGGTCGCGGTGTCCATTCGAATGAGCCTGTACGGCTTGTTTTTCACCCTGCGCCTGCCAATCACGGTATTCAATTCTTGCGCAAAGGTCTGGCCGGTGGTCGCGAGCGCTTGATTGCCTCGCGGCATGAGGCGGTAACGGCTTCGGAGCTCTGCACCATTATTGGCGACGCCGAGAGCGGCTCTGTTTCCACGATCGAGCATTTGATGGCGGCACTGTATGCCACGGGTATCAATAATCTCCTGATCGAGATCGACGGCCCTGAAGTTCCAATTATGGACGGCAGTTCAGCGCCGTTTATTGCTGTTTTTGACCGGGTTGGCCTTGTTCGCCAGGATGTAGCCCGCCGATTTGTAAAGATTTTAAAGCCGGTGCGCGTTGAGCACGGCGAGAAGTTTTCGGAATTGCTGCCGTTTGCGCGCGGCTTCCGGATGACGGTTGAGATCGATTTCAAGACCAATTTGATCGGTCGCCAGAAGAAGACGTTGGATTTGACGCCGGAAAATTTCCGCGATGAATTGCAGTTCGCCCGTACCTTCGGCTTCTTGAAAGATGTCGATATGCTTCGCCAGGCAGGGTATGCGATGGGCGCGTCGCTCGATAATACGGTGGCGATTGACGGCGATTCGATCATGAATCCGGAAGGTCTTCGCTATCATGACGAGTTTATCCGTCATAAAATGTTGGATGCGGTGGGGGATTTGTCGCTCGCTGGCTATCCGATCATTGGTCATTTCCGCTCCTTCTGTGGTGGTCACCGCATGAATGTGTCGGTTCTGCACTCGCTTTTTGCCGATCGGACGGCGTTCGAGATCGTGGAAGAGCGGCCAGCGGGCGTTGCCCTTGGCGAGACGCGTCCACGTGTGGCCGCCTTGGCCTTTGCGCCTGAGACGCATTGACGCGCTGCGTTTTCCACGCGCTGTAATCTTTTTTATCAAAAGCGACTACGCAGTGGCGGTTCGTTAGCGTTTAGTTTATGAAACTCAAGCAAATCTATCGGGCCGGTTCGTGCCCGGCCTATGTCGATTGCCAGAGGATTGTCCGGTTTCATGACCCTATCGCCATCTCCTTCGTCTAAATTGTCGTTTCGTATCGTTGGCCTTTTATTGGCCATGCTCGCTGTCCTACCGATGGCGGCTTGCGATAGTCTCAATCCTTTTGACAAGGGTGAGGTCTATAAGCCTGAAGTTAAGCCGGATATTCCGGCTGAAAAGCTCTACAATGACGGATTAGCCGGGCTGGAAAAGCATGACTATGAGGCATCAACCAAGGCCTTCAAGGACATCAATAAGATTTATCCTTATTCGCAATGGTCGAAAAAGGCTCTTATGATGGAAACCTATTCGCATTATTTGGCGAAAGAATTTGAAGAGGCTTCTACCTCGGGCAAGCGGTTCCTGCAGCTTTATCCGGCGGATGGTGATGCGGCCTATGCGGCCTATTTGATCGCAAGTTCTTATTACGATGCGGTGCTCGATGTATCGCGCGATCAGGAGCGTGCCGAGAAGGCTTTGGTGGCCTTTATCGAAGTTGTGCAGCGTTGGCCTAAATCTGAATATGCAGCCGACTCGAAAACGAAAATCGCAGTCCTGCGCGATCAATTGGCTGCACGTGAAATGACGGTAGGGCGCTTCTATTTAAACAAGCGCAATTATACGGCGGCAATCAATCGCTTTCGCGTCGTTGTTTCACAATATCAAACGACCAATCAAATCGAAGAAGCGTTGGCCCGTTTGGCCGAGGCGTATCTCGCGCTTGGAATTGTGAATGAGGCCGAAACAGCGGCTTCCGTTTTGGGGCATAATTTCCCTGAAAGCCAATGGTACAAGGATACATTTGCGCTTCTTCAGACCAAGGGTGCGGCGCCGAAGGAAAACGAAGAGTCCTGGATCACCAAGGCTTTCAAATCGATGAAGCTTTATTGATAAAGCCCCGGCAGTAGATGGCAGCGATTATACGATCATGCTGACCCAACTCGCCATTCGTGACATTGTATTGATTGATCGATTAGACCTGTCTTTCGAGGCAGGTCTAAGTGTGTTGACGGGTGAAACGGGCGCAGGAAAATCAATCCTGCTTGACGCGTTTGCCTTGGCCTTAGGTGCACGCGGGGACGGCTCGCTTGTGCGACATGGCGAAGCGCAAGGTCAAGTGACGGCCGTTTTTCAACCCTCGTCTGATCATCCTGTTCATGCGCTCTTGCGCGACTATGATATTGCCCATGAAGGCGATGTTATTTTACGCCGTGTGCAAATGGCAGATGGTCGCACGCGTGCCCTTGTGAATGATCAAACCGTTAGCGTGCAAGCGCTGAAAGCGATTGGTTCGAGCCTCGTTGAAATTCACGGGCAGCATGATGATCGCGCCCTTGCCGATCCTGCAACGCATCGTACGATATTGGATTTATTTTCGGGCGCTGCGGACGAGCTTCTTGCGGTGCGTACGGCCTATTTAGCCCATAAAGCTGCAAAAGATGCGCTTGCTTCCCATCGCTTGCAGGTGGAGAAGGCGCGTAAAGAAGCCGATTTCTTGCGTCATGCTGTCGAAGAACTCTCGGCGCTTCATCCCGAAGCAGGCGAGGAGGAATCTTTAGCCACGCGTCGGCAATTTATGATGCAGGCGGAAAAGGTAACGAGCGAAATCAATGACGCCTTAGAGGTTGTTGCGGGACAGGCTTCCCCCATTCCTGCTTTGTCAGCGGCACAGCGGCGTTTAGCGCGCCGGAGTGGCGAGGCTGAGGCGCTAGTGGGCCCCAGCATTAAAGCCCTTGAAACGGCGCTGAATGCGTTAGAAGAATCGCGTACAGTGTTAGAGGCGGCGTTACGTGCGGCAGAGTTTGATCCATATGAATTGGAACGCACGGAAGAGCGTTTATTCGCGTTACGTGCGGCCGCTCGCAAATATAATGTGCCAGCGGACGAGCTTGCAGCATTAGCCGCGCGCTATGCTGATGATGTTATTGCAATTGATGCGGGCGAGGATCGCCTGATTAAGTTAGAGGCTGCTGTTGGGGCTGCAGACGCTGAGTATCGTAAGGCCGCGCAGGCATTATCCGTGCAACGCTATGAAGCTGCCTCGGAGCTTGAAAAATCAGTAAATGCAGAACTGCCGCCTCTCAAACTCGAGCGTGCACGGTTTATTGTTTCGATGGAGCGCGATGAAACCGCTCGCGGGCCGGAAGGATTTGACCATGTCGAATACTGGGTCGAGACGAATCCGGGAACACGTCCGGGGCCGATGATGAAAGTGGCCTCAGGCGGCGAGCTTTCGCGTTTTATGTTGGCGCTCAAAGTGTCCTTGGCGGATCGTGGCTCGGCACCGACATTGGTGTTTGATGAAATCGATACGGGTGTCGGTGGAGCCGTAGCGGATGCCATCGGTCAAAGGCTTGCGAGATTGGCCGGCAAAGTACAGGTGCTTTCTGTAACCCATGCGCCGCAAGTGGCAGCTCGCGCGGTAACGCATTTCCTGATTGCCAAAGGCGATGCAGGCAAAACCGGCAAAATTGCAACGCGCGTTGTAACCATCGATGAAGCCCATCGCCGCGAGGAAATCGCGCGGATGTTATCGGGCGCAGAAATTACGGAGGAGGCGCGGGCGGCAGCATCAAAGCTGATTGAGGCAGCGCGATGAGTAAGCTACCTGTCGACGCACTTTCGCCGCTTGAAGCGCGGATCGAATGGCAAAGCCTCGCCGATGAGATTGCAGCTCATGATGTGCGCTATCATCAAAAAGATGCGCCTGTTATTTCGGATGCCGAATATGACGCCTTGCGTCGTCGATATGATGCTATTCTAGCGGCCTTCCCAGAGCTTCAAAAAGAAGCAACCGCGATTGCACGCGTCGGTGCAAAGCCCGCCGAGAAATTTTCGAAAATCCGCCATGCGGTCCCTATGCTCTCTTTGGCGAATACGTTTTCGGATGAAGAAGTGGGTGACTTTGTCGATCGCGTTCGGCGCTTTCTGGATTGGCCAAATCAAAAAGAAATCGCCTTTACGGCAGAACCTAAAATTGATGGGCTTTCTTGCTCCATTCGCTATGAAAAAGGTCAGTTAAAATTTGCTGCAACGCGCGGTGACGGGGAAGAGGGAGAAGACGTCACCGCCAATGTGCGAACAATCCATTCGATCCCGGAAAAGCTCCACGGTGATGTCCCGTCGGTGATAGAAATCCGCGGCGAAATTTATATGGCGACGGCGGATTTTATCGCGCTGAATGAACGACAAGAAGCGGAAGGTAAGCCTGCTTTTGCCAATCCAAGAAATGCCGCTGCAGGTTCGTTAAGGCAGCTTGACCCGAAGGTGACGGCCTCTCGGCCCTTAAAGTTTTTTGCCTATGCGTGGGGTTTGATTGAAGGTGATATACCGTCAACATCACAAAGTGGAATGGTGCAGGCCTTTGCACATATGGGGTTGCCTACGAATCCTTTGATGAATCGCTGTGCGACGGTTGAGGACATGGTGGCGCATTATCGTTTGATCGAGGAAAAGCGCCCGACGCTCGGATACGATATTGATGGCGTTGTTTATAAGGTTGACGATTTAGCCTTGCAGCAACGCTTGGGCTTTATCGCGCGGTCACCGCGTTGGGCAACAGCCCGTAAATTTCCGGCTGAGCAAGCGCGAACCCTTTTGTTGGACATTGATATTCAGGTGGGACGCACCGGTGCTTTAACGCCTGTTGCCAAGCTGCAACCGATCAATGTTGGCGGTGTTGTTGTGTCGAATGCAACACTCCACAATGAAGATGAGATTGCGCGTAAAGATGTGCGCATCGGCGATACGGTTATTGTTCAACGCGCTGGCGATGTTATTCCGCAAATTGTCGCGGCTGTTATCGAGAACCGACCAGCGGATGTAAAGCCTTATCATTTTCCGCATCAATGCCCGGCATGCGGCAGCCATGCGGTGCGTGAGACGGATCCGAAGACAGGTGAACCAGAGGCTGTCCGTCGCTGCACGGCGGGCCTGATATGTCCGGCGCAGGCGACCGAACGGTTAAAGCATTTTGCCTCCCGCAATGCTTTCGACATTGAAGGGTTGGGCGATAAGCAGATCGAAGGCTTTTATGTCGATGGGTTGATCACGCGGCCTCGCGATATTTTTACGATTGAGGAACGCGATGCTCGTTCGTTGAAGAAACTAAAAGATCGCGAAGGCTATGGCGCTTTATCGGTTACAAAATTATTTGATGCGATCCGACAAAGGAAAAATGTAGCGCTTAATCGCTTCATCTTTGCCCTTGGCATTCGCCATGTCGGCGAGACAACAGCCAAGCAATTGGCGCGGCATTTTGGATCAATCGAACAGTTGCAAGCGGTAGCCATCAAAGCGGGTCAAGATGGCGAGGCAGCGAAAGCGGAGCTCACGGATATTGATGGTATCGGGCCGATTGTGGCAGGCTCGATTGTCGATTTTTTTGCCGAAGCGCATAATCTAGAAGAGCTTGACGCGCTTATGCAGCACGTCACACCGGAGCCGATGGAAGCGGTGACTGCCGCGAGCCCCGTATCCGGTAAGACCATTGTCTTTACAGGCTCTCTCGAACGCATGACGCGCGATGAGGCGAAAGCGATGGCCGAACGATTGGGCGCGAAAGTTTCAGGATCGGTATCGAAAAAAACCGATCTCGTCGTTGCAGGGCCCGGCGCGGGATCCAAGCTTGAAGATGCCCGTAAACATGGCGTCGAGGTCATTAGCGAGGACGGGTGGTTTGAGCGCGTAGGCGGTTAATTATACCGCCCTAGTTGCTTTCTCCAACCAGTTGATTGTTTCTGCATCGAGATGTGGCGTTAATAATGCGCGCGTTTTAGTATGATAGGCGTTAAGCCATGCGCGCTCATCACCGGTCAGCAAAGCGGGTTCAACCAAATTCAAATCAATTGGCACGAAACTAAGCGTTTCAAATCCGAACATTTCACGTTCAGCGCCTTCAATATCGCGCTTCTCGACCAAGATCAGATTTTCGATGCGAATGCCCCAATGGCCTGCTTTGTAAAAGCCCGGCTCATTGGAAAGCATCATGCCGACTTCAAGCGGTACAACACCTGTTTTAGCGATGCGTTGCGGGCCTTCATGCACGGATAGATAAGAGCCAATACCGTGGCCAGTGCCATGATCAAAATCGAGGCCTGCTTCCCATAGTGGTTTGCGCGCGAAACTATCAATTTGTGCACCCGAAACGCCTTTCGGGAATACGGCCGTATCAATTGCGATATGGCCTTTCAATACGCGCGTGAAACGATCTTTCATTTCCGCCGTTGCAGGGCCCACCACCATAGTGCGCGTAATATCGGTTGTGCCGTCTTCATATTGACCGCCGGAATCGATGAGGAAAATACCCTTCTCGATGCGGCGATTGGATTCCGTTGAAACCTTGTAATGCGGGATGGCCGCATTGGGACCAGCGCCTGCGATCGATGGAAAGGATACATCTTTTAAAACGCCCGTTTCACGGCGGAAATTTTCAAGCGCAATCGTGGCATCAATCTCGGTTAGTTTTTCGTGGATTGCTTCGCGGTCGAACCAGGCCAGAAAGCGCGTCATCGCTGCACCATCGCGAATATGAGCTGCGCGGGAGCCTACGATTTCTGCATTGTTTTTGACGGCCTTCATCAATGCAATGAAATCGGTACCGACTTCGGCGGTGCCGCCATTGGCTTCAATCAATTGCACCAAGCGGTTGGATGCCGATGCGGCATCAAATTTAACCTTGGCCCCTTTTTGCGCCAGTGCCTGTAATGAGCGATCAAGCGCAACGGGTTCAGAAATTTCGGCGAGGTCGCTTACGGCATCGCGCACAGAGTTCGAGAATTTGCGACCGTCCATAAACAACTGCGCTTTGCCTTCACGAGGAACAATGGCAAAGCCTAAAGGAAGCGGCGTATGCCCTACGTCGCCACCGCGAATATTGAATGCCCAGGCAACAGCGTGCGCATCGGTAATGACAACAGCATCGGCATTTTGCGCGGCGAGCTTGGATTGAATGCGTTTGAGCTTTTCGGTCGCATCTTCACCCGCATAAGCAAGCTTATGCAGCATGATTTGCGCCATTGGCGCAGCTGGACGATCAGCCCATACGGCGTCAATCGGATTTGTATCGACAGCGACAAGCGAAGCGCCAGAGGCCTTGCACGCTTTTTCAAGACGCTTCGTGCCATCTTGCGTGTGAAGCCACGGATCAAAGCCTAATTTTTGGCCGGGCTTTAACTGTTTTTCGAGCCAGCCTTCCGGCGGATTATCAATCAGATGTTCAGGCGTGAAAATAGCAACATCCACTTGCTCGCGCACTTGTACTGTGTAGCGACCATCCACAAAAATGGCGGCTTGATCGGCCAACACAATAGCCATGCCCCATGAGCCGGAAAATCCGGTGAGCCATGCAAGGCGCTCGGATGAAGCAGGCACATATTCGTTCTGGTGCTCGTCGGTGCGCGGTACGACAAAACCATCCAAGCCACGCGCTTTAAGCTCTGCGCGCAAAGCTTTCAGATGAGCTGCACCTTGTGCTGGGTTTGTCTTTTGTTCGAAGGTCTGGAAAATTGCTTCGGCCATGGGTTTCTCCTTGCCTTCGGGCTTGGTGTTATAGAGGGGTGACAGGGCGGCCGGCAACGCGGCGTAACAGCAGCGCGGCCCATCCTTCAAGATCGCGACGCTTGGCCAGATACCAGCCTTGCAAACCATAGGCATTTAAAACGCCCGGTACATCGCGCGCCAGAAGGCCTGAAAGAACGATGTCCGCATCAGGTGCAGCAACGGATGCAATATGCGGTGCCAGGCGAATAAGCGGCTTGGCGAGGATATTGGCGAAGACAAGATCATAATGCGCTTTGGCATAAAGCGATGGATGGCCAACGCCTTTGGCGACCACTGGTCGAACCGTTGAGCCAGCGCGGTTAAGCACCGCATTACTGCGCGCTGCGATGACGGCAACCGGATCAATATCACCCGATGCAACAGGTCTATGGATCGCGCGGGCTGCTGCAATGGCTAAGATGCCAGATCCCGTGCCGATATCGAGCACATGAACGGGGCGGCGGCGCTTGAGCACGTCATCGAGCATTAAAAGGCAACCGCGTGTGGTGCCGTGATGGCCCGTGCCGAAGGCGAGAGCGGCTTCAATTTCAATCCCGATGGCGTTCTGCGGAATACGCTCGCGGTCATGCGAACCATGGACTTGAAACCGTCCGGCATGAACGATGGAAAGCCCGTCAAGCGAGGCCTTAACCCAATCTTTTTCAACAAGGGTTTCGAAGGTAAGGGCAGAGGCCGCGTCTTTGCCAACCGTTGCGGTGATTAATTCGCGCATGCCCGCTTCATTCGGCGGCTCGGCGAAATAGACTTCCACTTCCCACGCCAACGTTGCCTCGTTTTCAAAAGCGGCGGCGGCGGTCTCATTGGGATCAAAGGTTTCCATTACGATGTCGGCCACGCCGCGCGCGGTCTTCTCGTCGCTGACGAGTTTCATCACATGGGTCGGATTTTTGGGTGTGAGTCCTTCAAGCATGGGCTTTTCTTATATCAGCGAAAGCCTCGTGTCGACGGAGGGATTAATGGCCGCCACCAGCCGCCTTTTTTGGCCCGCCGGCCTTTTCAATGGCCGGCAAGACAACCAGCATGATAAGAAACACGAAGGTAAGCGCCAGAAACACGTCCCCAAGCGCCAGAACGAGCGCTTCACGCCGCACCATGCCGGCCATTTGTTTGGTGGCCGCAAGCTCTGCGCCATCTCCCAGTGCCGCCATGCCTCGGGTGATGTTGGCCAGCGTCTCATCTGCCACCTGACGCCCCCATACAAGGCTGTCGCGTAGCCGCTGCATGTGCAGGTCCCAACGGTTGTTGAGCACGGTGTTGATGAGAGCGAGTCCAACAGCGCCCCCCAGATTGCGGGTGAGGTTAAAAAGACCCGATGCGTTTTTGAGGCGGTCCATCGGCAAAGTTCCGAGCGCCACATTATTGATCGGCACCATGCAGAACATGAGCGATACGCCACGGAAGATTTGCGGCCAAATCAATTCATGAAAGCCCCAATCCTTGGTGAGGGTAGAGGCTAAAAAAGTTCCAATGGCAAAGCCGAAAATGCCGATGGCCAACATGATACGCGGATCGAGTTTTGCCGATAGACGACCTGCTACCGGAGCGGTCAAAAACATTGCAACGCCGGTCAGAAACATCGTTGTTCCGATTTCAAGCGAGGTATAGCCGCGAACCCGTGCAAGAAAGACCGGGTATAAATAGGTAAGGCCATAAAGACCAATGCCAATGGTGAAGGAGGCCAAGCATCCGGCCGCAAAATTACGGTTTGAAAACGCCTTTAAATCAACGATAGGTGTGCTCGCCATAAAAGCACGAAAGAAAAATAACGTGCCTCCAACCAAGGCGATGATACCGCAATTGACGATCCGATCATCTTGAAACCAATCTTTCGCCGGACCTTCTTCTAGCACATATTCGAGCCCACCCAGCATCCCGGCCATGCCCGCCAAACCCCACCAGTCAAAGGTTTTCCAGAGGCTCATATTGGGCTTATCAAAATCGATCAAAAACCATGCCGATAGGGTCACCAAAATCCCTGGCACAACATTGACAAGAAACAGCCAATGCCAAGAAAAAATATCGGTCAAATATCCACCAATGGTGGGGCCAATGGTTGGTGCGAGAGTTGCGACAAGACCAATGATCGGCGAGATGATGGATTGTTTATCGCGCGGAAAAATCGAGAAGGCGGCGGAAAAAACAGAAGGGATCATACCGCCGCCGATAAAGCCTTGCAGCGCGCGCCAAATGATCATTTCTTCGATCGAGCTCGCCTGCGCACACATGATGCTCATGAGCGTAAAGCCAAAAGCCGACGCGGCGAAAAGATAGCGGGTCGAAATCATCCGGCCCAAAAATCCGGAAAGCGGAATCATCACCACTTCGGCGATCAGATAGGCGGTTTGCACCCACGAGATTTCTTCGGCGCTCGCGGACAATCCCGCTTGAATTTCAGCCAACGAGGCGGAGACGATCTGAATATCCAGAATCGCCATGAACATGCCGAACACCATGCCGATAAAGGCAATCACCCGTCGCGTGGTTACGACGGGTGGAGCAGGGGGCCAAGCGGGCTTTGCGGCTTCGCTCATTGTGACGATGTATCGATATCAACAGTGACCGACAGACCGGGGCGGAGTGCCATTTCTTTCAGATCATCCGCTGAAAAAACAATGCGAACCGGAATGCGCTGGACGATCTTTGTGAAGTTGCCGGTCGCATTTTCAGGCGGCAGCAGCGAGAATATAGCCCCCGTTGCAGGTGCGAAGCTCGCTACCTTGCCGACAAAGGTACGGCCCGGCCAGGCATCGGCGTGAACACTCGCCGCCATGCCAGGCTTGATGCGACCGAGCTGGGTTTCTTTAAAATTGGCGTCCACATAGACGGCATCAAGCGGTACGAGAGCGAGTAAGCGAACGCCCGGTTCAACCAACATACCAAGCTGGGCTGCGCGGTTGCCTACAATGCCGTTAAAGGGCGCGCGGATTTCGGTGAATTCCAAATCACGCCGTACTTTTGATAAAGCGGTCTCAAGCTCCGCTTTTGAATGTTCCAATTCTACCTTTTGAGCTTTTAAGACGTCAATACCAGCTTCGGCGGCGGCTAGGCCCGCTGTGGCGCTGACGAGCGCCGCTGCTGTTCGATCACGATCTGCTAAAACCTGATCAAGACGGGCGCGGGTGTTGAAATCGGCTTCGGCCAGTTTTTGGGCACGCGCATAGTCAAGCTCGGCCCGCATTGCATCGGCTTTTGCTGCCGTAATTTGCGCGCGCGCTTGATCAATCACGGCGCTTTGCTGGGCGATTTGTTTGTCAACGCGCGAAAGACTCGCCGTTTGTGTATCAATACGCTCACCAGCGCTTTCGACAGCAAGCCGGTAATCGCCATCGTCAATCTTGACGAGCAAATCACCCGTATGAACGGCTTGATTGTTGGCAACCGCGATATCCATGACATGGCCCGATACACGGGTCGAGATCGTCGAGATCGGCGCTCCAACATAGGCATCATCGGTTGAAACGACAAAACGGCCATGGGACCACCACTCATAAGCCCAGGACACGCCATAGCCCACGATACCAATGGCAATGACGCCAAGGATAACAGGGCGCAAGGAGCGGCGTTTTTGCAGCGGCGCCTGTTGGTGTGGGGCATCGGTCGCAGCCGAGGGCATTACCGTCGTATCATTCATCTGGAATTTCCGTTTCGTCGCGAATGGGCTGGTTTCAACATTTGGGCAGCCGAGACGCTTTTTTCTATAAGGCTAAGTAGTGCTATTACGGCAGTGCAGCAATACTGGATTTAGAGGGACGGCTTTTCCAAAATGCAAAGCAGGAGCCGTTTGGCAGATAAACCCATGTCCTGCTGCCCACTTGTGCCCGTGCTGTTAGCGCTTCATAAATGGGGATAAAATTTTTATAGGAGTGTTCAATGTCCGTTACCGAGGCAAGCCACGCATTGGAACATGCCCGCCATTTATTGCAGTCCATACCGCTGGTGGATGGCCATAATGATTTGCCTTGGGTGATCCATTCGGATGCCACTGCTCAGAAAAGTGTAAAGCGCTATGATCTTGCGCGGCTGCATCCGGAAACTGACACGGATTTGCCCCGGCTTAAGGAGGGCTTGGTCAGCGCGCAATTTTGGGCGGCTTTTGTGCCAACACTTATGCCTCAGCCAGGCCGTATGACACTTGAGCTGATCGATATCATCCGGCAATTGCCCGAAACCTATCCCGATGATTTCATGCTCGCACTAGAAGCCAACGACATTGCGCGCGCCAAACGACGCGGCAAGATTGCGAGCTTTATGACCGTTGAGGGCGGGGTAGGGTTGGAAAATAGCCTTTCCCCCTTGCGTGTCTGGCAAGCTGCTGGCGTTCGCCTGATGACGCTTTGCCATAACGAGACCTTGGATTGGGTTGATAGCGCAACCGACGAGGCACGCCATAACGGGCTTACGAAATTTGGTGAAGCTGTTGTGCTTGAGCTTAATCGATTGGGCATCATCGTCGATCTTGCACATACCTCACCCAAAGTGATGCATCAGGTACTCGATATTTCGCGCGCGCCCGTTTTGTTCTCGCATAACAATGCGTTCTCTCTATGCGATCATCCACGCAACGCGCCCGATGATGTGTTAGATCGCATTCGTTCGCGCAAGAGCGTGATTATGGCGACATTTATTCCCGATTTCATCAGCCAAAAATCGCGTGATTGGTCGCGCCCCTTGCGCGACAATTTTGGCAAAGCGTCCTTTATGCACAATCACGATGAAGCGATTGCCGCGCATGCCGAAAAAAATGGTCCGCAACCAAAGGCAACCATAGCAGAGCTTTGTCATCACATCGAATATTTGGTTGCCCGCACAGGGTTAAACCATATTGCCATCGGT
>JAPJMW010000046.1 GCA_026461505.1 Beijerinckiaceae bacterium | reverse complement strand
ATAATTGGCATTGGCATCGCCCGTGAGCAAGTCATTACCCAACCCGCTAATCAAACCTTCGAAATTGCGAACGAGATCGACATCGTCCGCTGAAATGCTAACGGTTTGATAGGAGGAGGTATTGAAGGAGGCGAGGTTGAGAGTCATGTCCGGGGTGACATATGAATAGCTTGCGACGTCGACACCGCCGCCGCCGCCATCCATCGTGTCATTTCCTGCACCACCGATTAGCGTGTCACTACCCGCGCCACCATAAAGTGAGTCGGCAAGGTCAGCAGGACCAAATCCAGCCTGATAGAATAATATCGAATTACCGATGGAATTGAATGTCGTGCCATACTGATAAGACTGCGTATTCGTCTGATCTAGCGACATAATATAGGGATAAATGTTATTACTTGCGCTTTCGATGAGGGTGTTAAAGGTTACTTTGTACCAGCCGCTAGAGGAGTCATAGATGACCGAATAGGATAGTCCGTTGAGAGAGGGGTTGCTTGAAACGCTCGGAACATAAGCCAATGGACCATTATTGACGACAGCGCTGGAACCGAATGTACCCGAAGCACTGGCATTACTCTGCAGATCGATATTGAGCCATGTCAAAAATGGACTATTTGCAATCCCTAATTGGACATAACGCGCACTGTTTGTGCTGTTAGCCTTGACATACATCGTCTCCTGATACTGGTAACCGGATGTACCGTATGCAGAATTAGCGGCATAAATTATTTGATGGGCTGCCGAACCAGAGGCGTTTGTTAATGAGTAATAATTAACACTTGTTCCGCCAAGTATTGCGTTCCCGGCCGTTGTATAACTAACACCAGCGGATCCGCCGAGCGATACTATATTTCGAGTCGACGTTGTGCCGGTCGTCGCATCGCCACCAATTAGATAATCATTGCCTGAATTACCGATCAGCGTGTCGCTGCCTGCACCGCCCACGAGTGAATTATTCCCTGTACCGCCTGTGATGTTGTTGTTTAGATCGTTACCGACACCTGTGAAATTGGATGTACCAAGCGTAGTCGTATTCCAACTATTGTTCGCTGCATTGTAAGCCGATGCCGATTGATCAAGATAAATTAGCTTCTCAAGTGAATTGCCCCCCCATTTGGGAGGAACTCAGATCAACCGAAGTCAGCGTGGTATAAACGGTATCAATGCCAGTATCGCCGGTCTGTGCCGTATCAACAATTCTAGTTAAGGTTGAGCGGAGGAAATAGGTATCGTCCCCATTGCCACCGTCAAGCGTCATATTACTGCCTTGGCCACCATCATCGAGCGTATCGTTCGATGCCCCTAATGAAACATATAAACCGTTCGAATTGGCCGAGCCCACAAAGATATCGGCACTACCGCCACCATACAACGATTCGAAATTGGTAAAATTGGTGACATATGTAGCTCCGCTTGTGAGTTGGCCAATCACACCATTGGAATTCATAACATATTTCCATGGTGCCCCGGCATATGTCGACAATATGTCATTGCCCGCTCCCCCATCAACGGACGAGGTACCAATGACATAATTGACGTTGACGGTATCATTCCCCGTGCCAGCATCAATCGAATCATTGCCCGAGCCGCCAATGATCGTATCATTTCCCGCGCCACCATCGAGACTGTCATCGCCATCGCCCATCAGACAATCATTGCCGGCGCCCGTTATGATCGTATCGATTGCACCATAGCTGCTACCATCGATCGTAACGTTTAAGCCCGCCGTCAGTCCCGATAGATTAACAATATTGAACGAGGAGCCTAAGTGAATGCTTGAAATATCAACGAGTGTATCGGTTTTAACAAGGTTAGCTCCGTTATAAACCTTGCCTGTCCAATTATTGCTGATCCCCGCGCTGGTGAGCGCTAACGAGAACGTTTTACCTGCATTTTGATTGTTACCAAAATAGGCATAATCGACCACATTGGTATGAGCATTGGAATTTCCGACGATCGAGTCATTTCCGAGTCCACCGATAAATGTATTATCGGCATTTATTCCCCCGCCTATGAGGGTGTTATTGCCCGTTCCACCGGTGAGAATGTTAGAACCTGCTAAAGCTCCGGTAAGATAATCATTACCAAAGCCACCGGTCAGCGTTGCATTGCCTGTGCTTCCACCAGCGATCGAAAGATTGGCGCTTGACCCATCAAAATTAAGATTATTCGAGCCTTGGATACCCAAGAACTTCTCGATATTAACAATATATTCGGTGCCGATTTGCTGACTTGCAGCGTTGAAAATGGTTGCTGTCCAAGCGGCACTGCCAACACTCACCGCATGCAAATCGACGCTACCGCCCCCGGCAACGATATAGGTATAGTCGACCGTATCAGCGGACCCTGATCCACCATCAATACTATCAAAGTCGGTGCTGGCATTGAGTGTATCATTGCCATTGCCACCCAAAATCGTGTCATTACCATCACCGCCATATAGGCTGTTTTTCAGTTCATCGCCGATGATCAGATCGTCACCCTTGGAGCCCTGCAAGTTTTCGATATTTTGAACGACGTCGGTTTCGGTCGCACTGATGGCCACCGTTAGCGGCGCGCTGCCCGCAACTTGCAGCCTGTAAGGGCCATCAGAGGACCTCAGATAATCATAAGAAATCCAATTGCTACCTGCGCCGCCATCCAACGAGTCATTGCCATATCCGCCGGAAAGATAATCATTACCATCACGCCCATCGATCGAATTATCGGATGAATTCCCAAATACAGTATCATCATCGGATGTCGCGATAATATTTTCGACATTAATGAGGGTATCTTTTTTGCTGCTACCGACAAATTTCGCTTCGGTTACGTCTGAGTCGAATAATGTTAAATTAAGTTTGCCTGACGCGGTTGAATAATCAACTGTGTCTGTACCTTCACCACCATCAATCGTATTCTTGCCATTACTTGCGAAGATGATGTCATTATTGTCTCCGCCATCAATGGAGTTCTGTCCGGCGCCTGCTGCAATCGTATCATTGCCAGCACCGCCCAGCAGAGTATCATTGCCCCCACCACCATTAATCGAGTCATTGCCGTCGCGTCCGTCGAGCACGTTTGCGCCCGTCGATCCGATGAGTACGTCATCTTGGTTTGAACCGATGACGTTTTCGAAATCTTGGATCACGTCGCCCGTGGCATAGCCACCTGTCGCCGTCATGGCGCTGAGGTCGACTGTAACGCCCGTGGTCGAGTTGACATAAGATAGCGTATCAATACCCGCGCCCGCATAAAGCGTATCAGCGCCTGCACCGGAGATGAGGGTGTCGTTACCGTCGCCCGCGTCCAGCCAGGAGCCGGCGGTGCCGCTGATCAACATATCGTCGCCCTTGCTGGTGCCGACGATCGCCTCGATATTTCTAATTATATCATAGCCGGTGTTGGTCGCAGGAGCTGCGGTTCCAGAATTAATATCGACGGTAATAGCGTCCATTGAATCGCTGAAATCCAGCTTATCAAACCCGTCGCCACCATCAATCGTGCTGCCGGCTGAATTACTTTTGAAGTAATCATTCCCCCGGCCACCAAGAATGGAGTCATGACCGCCATTACCATAAAGGGAATCACCAAAATCATCGCCGATCAAAGTATCGGCAGCGGTAGACCCCAAGACGTTGTGAATATTGATATAGGTGTCACCGGTAGCGAAGCCGGAATTGCCATGACCTAAGCCAAGGCTATCAGGCCTTAAGTCAACCTTCACCCCCAGCCGCGACATGTCATAATAGAGCCAGTTATCGCCCGTACCGCCATCAATGGTATCGGCTCCGGCGGCAGCATGGATCGTATCATTACCCGCGCCCCCGGCAATTGAGTTACCGGCAGGATGAAAAGATAGATTAACGACCGTTATACCATCCGTGTAGTTGCTGGTAATTTGCTCCGCATCATTAGCGACCTCCGCAACGTTAAAATATACCGATCCAGTCGCGGTAGCCGCCTGCGTTGTACCGATTTTAATTCCGCTGAATGTTAAACTAAGAGCTGATTTCGAATCGATTGTATTTTGTGGATCGATGCTTTCTGGTACTTGATAGGCGATCTGGAACCGAAACTCGCTGGTACCCTTCGCATAGGCATTTATTTTATAGCTGTAACCATGTGTTTCATCCCCGCCAAGGGCCGTTCCATCGATGATTTTAATCGTACTTGGTACGCCCGATATAACGAGCGAGTTCATAACAAACCCGTTCGCTAGCGACGGGGAGATCGATATCACACGTCCGGCCATTCCTCCGGCTGAATATGTTTTGTTATCCGCGTAGATATTATCAGCCGCGTCAGTGCCCGTAAGTGTCTCGGCCATGCTTTGAGCGGCAAAGGTTGAAATCGTATCTGCGGGCGAAGTACCCGACCCACCGTAAAAAATATTGGTACCTGTCTGTTGAGGATGGGCCTCAACAATTTGATACATTTTGGCAAAGACGGGGACTTGCGAAAAACTATAAGCCGTTGCCGAATTAAGCGGATCAGCTCTGTTTATGGGTGGTATGACCAAGGCGCTGGAAAAAGCGTTGGCGTTTGATCCGGTTGTAATGCTGCCGGGCTGCACCTTTTCTACGGGAGGTGCGGTAAAATCTTGCGTCTTTGCCCCGTCATTTTCACCCGATTTGCCCGATTTTGCGCCCGAAACAACAGGCTGTGGCGGCAGTGGCGGTTCGCCACCACCAATACCATTGTGGCCGAGCGCGTTTTGATCGGCATCATTGGTGTTTCCCCCCTTTTTCTTCGGCAGAAAGTCGGGAGAAGCTAATTGCACCGATGGTGTAATATCGACCAATGTTGTTTGGCCAATTTGGGCAACAACGGCTTGGGGAGAGGCAGCCGATCCTTTAAACGTCAAACGCGGCGGATTGGCACCAACGAGATCCATCGCCAGAGTTGGTAAAATAATCTTCGAATTATCTTTGAAGATCATCACCAAATCGACATCAAGCGCCGTTAATTTAACGTCACTAGCGGCAAAAGAAAAATTTAGTTCCGGTAAATTGCCAGTATCTATAACGCGGATTGTGCCAGCATCAGGCTTATTAATGCTGGAAAGTCCGTCCCGAGAAATGGCGCCCGTCGTATCTTGCACGATTACGGGCATAATAGTCTGCTGATCGCCCGAAACAGGTGTTTCGGTCGTTGCATTTGTTGCTATGGGGGCAGTGTTACCATCAGCCGCCATTGTTACTAATTTCAACCTCGCTGGACTAATCCACAACAATCAAAAAGTGAAAACCAACTAACAGCTACGCAGTAAAATTTTGATTATTTTTAATTTAATACTTTAATTAATTGGATTAATTGGAACAAATTTTATGTATACTTAAAATTATGCGTGATTTATTTATAGATCATTCATATTAAACTTAACCAAAGGTCCCCCATCTATATTGTCGATATTCGACATCCTTTATCGATAAAAAAATAAAATGTGTCAAATAACCTAAGGTTGTAATGAATTTTTATT
>JAPJMW010000045.1 GCA_026461505.1 Beijerinckiaceae bacterium | reverse complement strand
GCCGAAGGCAAGCCGTTCTCCGAGGCTGAACTTATGTCGCTTCTGGGGCTCGCCAAAAACGGGATCAGCGGCCTCGTCGCCATGCAGAAATCCGTTATTGGCTAAGAAAAACGCATGTCCGAACCCTTAACCGGCAAAATCGTCATCGCCACGCATAATGTCGGTAAGCTAGCCGAAATGCGGGATCTTCTTGCGCCTTACGGGCTGGAAACCCTCTCGGCAGCGGCGCTCGGACTGCCGGAACCGATTGAAAACGGCACAATTTACGCCGAAAACGCCGCTATCAAAGCCCATTCGGCGGCGAAAGCGACGGGATTACCCGCGCTCTCGGATGATTCAGGCTTGGCTGTTGACGCGCTCGATGGTGCGCCGGGTCTCTTCACCGCCGATTGGGCTGGCCACCCGCGCGATTTCGGTGCCGCGATGGCGCGTGTTGCCCATGAGCTCAAAAGCCGCGATGTGGAACCGGAAGGGGCCAAAGCCCATTTCGTCTCCTCCTTGGTGTTGGCATGGCCAAATGGTGAAACGCTAATCGCAGAAGGCCGGATTTTCGGATCTCTGACATTCCCCCCGCGCGGATCCCAAGGCTTTGGTTATGATCCGATTTTTATTCCAGAAGGCGAAACACGAACTTTTGGAGAAATAAGTGCCGAGGAAAAGCACGGGATCCGCATAGAAAACGGTCGTCTAACGGGACTTTCGCACCGGGCACGGGCGTTTATTCGGTTGGTTGAAAAGGCAAATTTATCGCGCCTCGCTGCTGACGTATGAAACATGATAAGCAGTCGGCATGAACCATCTGCCTCCCTTTGATGCTGGCTTCGGCGTATATGTCCATTGGCCGTTTTGTGCCTCGAAATGCCCCTATTGCGATTTTAACAGCCATGTTCGCCATGCGCCCATTGATGAAGCACGCTATGTGGCGGCCTTCGCGCGTGAAATCGAGCACCAAGCCAAGCTTGTGCCGGGACGGATTGTTGGCAGTATCTTTTTTGGCGGCGGCACACCGTCTCTGATGAAGCCTGAAACGATTGGTGCGATTTTAAATATCATCACTAAGCATTGGTCCATCGCGCCCGATGTTGAGATCACGATGGAAGCCAATCCGACGAGCATCGAGGCAAGTCGATTGCGCGGCTATCGGGATACAGGCGTCAATCGTCTTTCAATGGGTTTTCAAGCGATGAACGACGCTGATTTACGCGCGCTTGGTCGGCTCCATTCGGTTGCTGAAGCACGCGCTGCAGTTAAAACGGCTTCGCAAATTTTTGATCGTTATTCATTCGACCTCATCTATGCCCGTCCAGGACAAACGCCTGATGCGTGGGCTGAAGAATTAAAAGAAGCGATTGCACTTTCGGCCGAACATCTCTCGCTCTATCAACTCACCATTGAGCCGGGAACAATGTTTGAACGCATGGTGGCTGCGGGTAAATTAACGCCCATGCCCGACGATGAAGCGCGCGTTTTATTTGACGTCACGCGGGAGATTTGTAGCGCTGCAGGAATGCCCGCCTATGAAATCTCAAACCATGCCCGCAAGGGTGCAGAGTGCCGCCATAATCTGCTCTATTGGCAATATGGCGAATATGCAGGCATAGGCCCCGGTGCCCATGCGCGGCTTTTCACAGAGAATGGTCGCATCGCTTTATCAACGCTTTTGCATCCTGAGACTTGGCTTGAAGCGGTCGAAAAAAAGGGTCACGGAACGCGTGAAATCGAAACACTTTCGGCGAGCGATCAAGCCAATGAGTTTTTGCTGATGGGTCTTCGATTAACCGAAGGTATCGACCCGTCACGCTTTGAAGCGCTTGCGGGACAACCGATCGATCAAGCGCATATCGATGCGCTCATCGAAGACGGGTTTTTAGAAACATCCGAAACTGGCGCGCTTCGCGTCACAGCAACGGGCGTTCCGGTACTCAATACGATTATTGAGCACCTATCCGTTTAAACAACTAGTGAAAATTAGCCGGTGCGCCGTCGATCTTTGTCGATCCGTCTTTGCCGACCTGCATAATCACTTCACCGCGTTGGGTCGTCCCATCGGGCCGGAAACGGAATAGGCCATCTGTGCCGATCACACCGTCGGTGGCCGTAATTTGGCTCTCCTCAAAGGCATGATCGCCTGCCTTTTTATGCAACGCATTGGCTAAGAAAACCGCGTCATAAGCGAGCGTCGCGATCCGCACAGGATCGCTGCCGAATTTCGCCCGATAGCGAGCGGCGAAGGCATCATACCCCGATTTATCCGGCATGGCATACCAACCGCCTTGAAACTGCGGCGTCGAAAAAACACGCGGATCATCCCACGCGCTTGTTCCTAACAGCTGGATTTTCTTCGGGTCGATCCCGGCCGATTGCAGTGCTTTACCGGCCGCTGCTGCTCCGTCGCCATTCTCAGGCAAGAAGAGCGAATCCATCTGGTCCTTAATGCTCGCCAGCCGCTTAGCCGCCGCATCCACCGAGGATCCCGAATAGCGCTCAATTGCTAAAAGCCTGATGCCGCGCCGCGCCGCGCCATCTTGCAGCACGGCGTTAACCGCCGAACCATAAGGCGTATCCGGAATCAACGCACCGAGTGATTTTTTGCCATTGGCCGCCGCGTAATCCAAAATCCGGTCAACGTCCGATTGCGGCATAAAGCTCAACAAATAAACGCCTCGTCCCGCCACACCCGAATCAGTCGAAAACGCAATCACGGGCTTGCCGGCTGAACGCGCAATGGAACCCGCAACCTGAACGGAAGGAGCAAGCAGGGGTCCGATAATCGCCGAAGCCCCTTCCGCCATCGCCTGCTTGGCGGCTTCCCGTGCGCCATCGGGCGTTCCGCGCTCGTCTTTCACAACCAAATCAATCGAGGCACCCGAAAATTCCGCCATCGCCATATCGGCAGCATTTTTGAGCGATTGCGCGACATTCCCCGTCGTTCCCTGCGCCGATAGCGGCAGCAGCAACGCGACGCGGACTGTTCCTGCCGGAGGAGGGGCGGTGACGGCCGCTGGTTGAACGGCATCAGCAGGAGCCGCACCCGGCGCGCCAAGATCCGTACCCGTAATTGGCTCGGAAGCTTGCGCGGCAGGTTCCGGCTCGGCAGGCTGATCGGGCAGCGAAACCTGCGGCGTCATAATAGCGCCACCCATTCGATTAGAGGCAACACAGCCGGCAAGGAGCGTGCAAAGAAGAGTGAAACCAACAAGCCGCATTATCCGCGCTTGACCATGGACGACTTTCATCAAAAACCACTCTCCCGACGTCAATTCTCTCAAACATCATACAAGGGGTCCTTGCATGATCGCAATGCAGATGCGCTTGCGTCACAAGGTTACCCCATGCCAATCCTCTTTATGAATGCGATAGATCGCCCGGAGACTGTGATGCGCGATGAAAAGGCCTCTTCCTACACCGTTTTCGGCTTGAAAGCCGAAGCCGAAGGAATCGCCCCCGG
The DNA here is from genome assembly GCA_026461505.1 of Beijerinckiaceae bacterium. Lineage (GTDB taxonomy): Bacteria > Pseudomonadota > Alphaproteobacteria > Rhizobiales > Beijerinckiaceae > CAIUPE01. Next base: position 181 of record JAPJMW010000045.1, on the reverse strand, counting down.
TCTCCACGTCGTCGCCACGCCGATTGGGAACTTGCGCGATATGTCGCTGCGTGCCCTTTCGACCTTAGCCGCAGCCAATGCGGTTCTCGCCGAAGACACGCGCGTCAGCCGCACTTTGTTGGCCCATTATGGAATTACGACCCCGCTCATTCCATATCACGAGCACAATGCGGCGGAGATG
>JAPJMW010000044.1 GCA_026461505.1 Beijerinckiaceae bacterium | reverse complement strand
GGTTTATCGAGCTCGTACTCGGCATAAAGCCATGCCATCTCTGCCTCATCGGCCGTATGTCGCATTATGCCGGAATAGCAGTCGCCTTACTCGCGGTTTTTATCACGGGCAGACCATCACCACCTAAATCAATAAGCCGCGGTTTACTCGCCGTGCTCACGCTCATTTTTCTTACCGGAACGGCAATCGCTGTCTATCATTCCGGTGTTGAATTCGGCGTCTTCCAGGGTCCCACCGATTGCACGGGAGCGATTGAAAAACCTGTCGCCATTCAGGATTTTTTAAAGCAGCTCGAAACGGTGAAAGTTGTTCGCTGCGATGAAGTCGCTATGCGGATTTTTGGCCTATCGCTCGCAAGCTGGAATGCGATCCTCTCGGCCGGACTTTCAGTCCTCGCCGCCATCGGCATGGCGTCCAAGCGCGCTTAAGGCTCGAGCTCGGTATCCCAATAGAGATAATCCAACCAGCTCTCATGCAAATAATTGGGCGGGAACAACCGACCGTTCTGATGCAAATCATAAACCGATGGCGCATAGGGCTTTTGCTGCGGAAACATATTGACCTGACGCGGCAGTTTATCGCCCTTGGAAAGGTTGCAAGGCGAACACGCAGCAACGACGTTTTCCCACGTCGTCTGCCCGCCCTTGGAACGCGGTATAACGTGATCGAATGTCAGCTCATCGCGATGGCCACAATATTGGCACGAGAACTTATCGCGCAAGAACACGTTAAAGCGCGTAAACGCCGGATGCCGCGACGGCGTGATGTAGGATTTCAGAGAGACCACAGACGGCAGGCGAAGTTCGGAACTCGGGCTGCGGATCGTCTTATCGTAAAAGGAAACAATGTTTACCCGATCAAGAAACACTGCCTTGATCGTGTCCTGCCAGCTCCATAGCGACAAGGGATAGTAGCTCAACGGCCGATAATCGGCGTTAAGGACCAACGCCGGACACGCCTCCGGCGAAACGGGCGGAGTGACGTGGATCGTCAACGTGCCTGCTCCTCTCCTCTGACAGCGAACGAATCTGTCGATGGAGATAATCTACAGGTGGTGTGTCGGAATTGTGAAGCCCGGAATGTTGCGAGGTGAAAAAAATCGTTTTTTGCGATTTTTATCGGGTCGGGACGGGTACTTCGCCGCGATAATCATAGAATCCGCGGCCAGTTTTACGACCCAGCCACCCAGCCTCGACATATTTGACGAGCAGCGGGCACGGCCGATATTTGGAGTCGGCCAGACCTTCATGCAGCACCTGCATCACAGAAAGGCAGGTATCGAGGCCAATAAAATCGGCCAATTGCAGGGGTCCCATCGGGTGATTGGCACCAAGCCGCATCGCCGTATCGATCGCCTCAACGGAGCCAACACCTTCGTAAAGCGTATAAATCGCCTCGTTGATCATGGGCAATAAAATGCGGTTAACGATAAAGGCTGGAAAATCCTCGGAGACCGTAACCGTCTTGCCGAGATGCGCAATAAACCCTTTAGCTGCCTCAAAGGTTTCATCTTCCGTAGCAATGCCGCGGATCAATTCCACCAGCTGCATCTTGGGCACCGGATTCATAAAATGAATACCAATGAACCGATCAGGCCGATCGGTCGCGGCAGCTAGACGCGTAATTGAAATTGAGGAGGTATTGGACGCCACCATCGTACGCGCGGACAAAGCCTTGCAAAGCGGAACGAAAATCTTGCGCTTAACATCCTCGTTTTCCGTCGCCGCTTCGATCACAAGATCGCAACCGCCAAGATCGGAATACTCGGCGCCTGTCTTGATCAAACCCAACACCGATTGGCGCTGCGCTTCTGTCATCGAGGCTTTGGCTACGAGCTTGGCAAGGTTGCCATTAACAGTCGCAAGGCCTGCCGACATCCGATCCGCGCTGACATCATGGAGCACTACGGATAGGCCAGCTTGCGCGCACACTTGCGCAATGCCCGACCCCATCTGACCCGCACCAATAATACCGACCGATTGGATCGTATTCGTCATCGACAAGCCCGCCTCTATTATAGAATGAATTCGGCTATTTCCGCATCCACGCTCAGGCTATTAACTCGCCTTTGCGAGCTCGTTGTCAAGTTCTGGCAAAGCCGTAAACAAATCAGCCACCAAGCCATAATCGGCGACTTGGAAAATCGGTGCTTCCTCGTCTTTGTTGATGGCAACGATAACCTTTGAATCCTTCATGCCGGCAAGATGTTGGATAGCGCCCGAAATACCGACGGCAATATACAATTCTGGCGCAACAACCTTACC
>JAPJMW010000043.1 GCA_026461505.1 Beijerinckiaceae bacterium | reverse complement strand
GCCTTGCTTTACCAAGGCATTTCCTCCCTGTTTCATACAGGCGGCGGCTATGGCGGTGGCTTTGGTGGCTACGGCATGGGCGGCGGCTATGGCATGGGCGGCGAAACCATCGTCAATGAAACCGTTTATGAAACCGTGAACAATTACGGCTCTTCGGTGCCAACCCCACCGACACAAGCCGATTGGGGTTCTTCGGACGCTGTTCAAGCCGATAGCGGCTATCAAGACGCTTCTTACGACGACAGTTCGTTTGATAGCGGGTCGGATGATAGTTTTGCCTGACGATCAACATCTTCCGATTGTCATTTAAGTGTGTCACAAGGGCGGGCTTCTTCAGGACCCGCCCTTTTCATGTCTAGCCATACGCTTCCCGATTCCTTGATGCTTACCCCCGGCTCCGATGCGGATGGCCAAGGCATGGCCGCGCTGATTGCGCGCATTTTTGCCGATTACGAGAATTGCCCTTTCGTGCCGGACGAGTTTCCAGAGCTTCAAGCCCCTTCGACCTATTATACGGGCAAAGGCGGAAGCCTATGGGTGGTCAAGGACACAAAGACCGACAGTGTTGCGGGCTCCATCGCCATTGCGCCAACGCATCAATCGGGCGAGGCTGAACTCTTCAAAGTCTATCTCGGGCATCAATGGCGCGGCACCGGTCTCGCGCAAACCTTGCTCACAACAGCCTTCGATTGGGCGCGCAACGCCAAGCTTCATTCGGTCGTACTGTGGACGGATACGCGCTTTATCGCAGGCCATCGTTTCTACGAAAAACAAGGCTTTGTACGCGTGCCGGGAATCCGCGCGCTCCACGATGCCGCAAGCACATTTGAGTTTGGCTATCACACGCGGCTAACCGAAACGGCCGCACCATGAAGCCGGTTCTTCGTCACGATCTTTCCGCAGGTCCCATACTGCTCGCCTGCCTCGGCGTATTGCTGCTCACATCGCTTGATGGCGTGGCTAAAGAACTAAGCCTGAGGCACGCCACCGTCGATGTGGTCGCCATTCGTTATGTGTCAGGTGTGTTCTGGTCGAGCATCACAACCCTCATCCTCAGGCCGCCACTGCCTAATCTTAATATGATCAAAGCGCATTCCATCCGCGCCTTCTTCTTTGCGCTGACGAGCTATTTGTTTTTCTTCTCGCTCGGCGCCTTGCCACTTGTTGAAGTGATGGTGGTTACCTTCGTCTCTCCCATCTTCATGGCGCTGTTCGGCCGCATCCTCTTGGGCGAGAAGGTTCATCCCTCAACCGCCTTGGCAATTGCGATTAGCTTTGCAGGTGTGTTGGTCATTGCCATGGGCAAAGGCTTTTCACCGCTAAGCATGGCCGGAAGCTGGATCGGCATTCTGGCAGCCCTTGGCTCAACCGGAACCTATGCGCTATCGGGCGTCTTGCTGAGGGCCAGAACGGGCAGCGACCCGATCGCCTCCATCGTCATCTTACAAAATGTGCTAACCGCCGTCATTATCGTCCCGATCGCCTTCTTTATCGGCTCGCCTTTCGAGGCTATTGTGCAAGATTGGCCATTGGTCCTCCTGATCGGCGCCTTGGGAACAGGCGGCCAATTTGCCATGGCCCTGGCTTTACGCGCCGCGCCCGCCGCCCGCATCGGCGTTGTGGATTATACGAGCCTGATCTGGGCGAGTTTAATTGGTATTGTTATCTTCGCCGAATGGCCCGAGCCGACCGTCTATATCGGCGCGGCGATGATTATGGCTGCTTCTTTTCTGCTTCTGAGGCAGAAAAAGCCAAAATTATCAACGAATTGACGCAACGCACAAGAAATTTTCCGGGCTGCTCCTTGACACGCCCGCACCCCGCACCTATCTCAACTCTCGCATGTTAGCACTCCTTAAAGGTGAGTGCTAACACCACCGCATTCTGGCATTTGCCAAAGACTGCATCGATTAACGACAAAGGAAGCGAACCATGAAATTTCGTCCGCTGCATGACCGTGTGGTCGTACGCCGCCTCGATTCTGAGGAAAAGACCAAGGGTGGCATCATTATTCCAGACTCAGCCAAGGAAAAGCCGCAAGAAGGCGAAATCGTCGCCGTCGGCACCGGCGCCCGCGATGAAAGCGGCAAGCTCGTTCCGCTCGACGTCAAGAAGGGCGACAAGGTCCTTTTCGGCAAGTGGTCGGGAACGGAAGTCAAGATTGATGGCCAGGACCTTCTGATCATGAAGGAATCCGACATCATGGGCGTGATCGGCAAGTAAGCCTTTCAACCCTTTCCACCTTTCTATCATTTTTTACTCTTAAAGGAGCAGATCACTATGGCTGCCAAACACGTTCACTTCGGCTCTGATGCCCGCGACCGCATGCTGCGCGGCGTCGACATTCTCGCCAACGCCGTCAAGGTAACGCTCGGCCCGAAAGGCCGTAACGTCGTTATCGACAAGTCCTTCGGCGCACCGCGTATCACCAAGGACGGTGTTACCGTTGCAAAAGACATCGAGCTTGAAGACAAGTTCGAAAACATGGGCGCACAGATGCTGCGCGAAGTCGCTTCAAAGACGAACGACATCGCTGGCGACGGCACCACAACCGCAACCGTTCTTGCTCAAGCCATCGTTCGCGAAGGCGTGAAGTATGTCACGGCTGGCATGAACCCAATGGATTTGAAGCGCGGCGTCGACATGGCTGTCGAAGTAGCGATCAAGGACATCAAGGCTCGCGCCAAGAAGGTTAAGTCCACCGACGAAGTAGCTCAGGTCGGTACGATCTCGGCAAACGGCGACGCGCTCATCGGCAAGATGATTGCAAACGCCATGCAGAAGGTTGGTAACGAAGGCGTTATCACGGTTGAAGAAGCCAAAACCGCAGAAACCGAAGTGGATATCGTTGAAGGTATGCAGTTCGATCGTGGCTATCTCTCGCCCTACTTCATCACCAATGCGGACAAGATGACCGTCGAACTCGACGATCCCTACATCCTCATTCATGAAAAGAAGCTTTCCTCGTTGCAAGCCATGTTGCCAGTGCTCGAGTCGGTTGTTCAGACCGGCAAGCCATTGCTCATCATCGCTGAAGACGTTGAAGGCGAAGCGCTTGCGACCCTCGTTGTTAACAAGCTCCGTGGCGGCCTCAAGGTTGCAGCCGTTAAGGCTCCAGGCTTCGGCGATCGCCGCAAGGCTATGCTCGAAGACATCGCGATCCTCACCGCTGGTGAAATGATTGCGGAAGACCTTGGCATCAAGCTTGAGAGCGTGACGCTTCCAATGCTCGGCCGCGCCAAGAAGGTGCGTATCGACAAGGAAAACACCACGATCATCGACGGCGCCGGCAAGAAGAAAGACATCGAAGGCCGCGTCAGCCAGATCAAGGCACAGGTTGAAGAAACCACCTCCGACTACGATCGTGAGAAGCTCCAGGAGCGTCTTGCTAAGCTCGCAGGCGGTGTTGCCGTGATCCGCGTCGGCGGTGCGACGGAAATCGAAGTGAAGGAAAAGAAGGATCGCGTTGATGACGCGCTCAATGCAACGCGCGCAGCCGTTGAAGAAGGCATCGTCCCAGGCGGCGGTACCGCGCTTCTGCGTGCCAAGGCAGCAGTTTCCAAGCTGAAGTCGGATCATCCAGATGTGCAGGCCGGTATCAACATCGTGATGAAGGCACTTGAAGCCCCAATCCGTCAGATCGTTGAAAACGCTGGCGTTGAAGGCTCGATCGTCGTCAACAAGATCAATGAGAACAAGTCACAGACCTACGGTTACAATGCGCAGACCGAAGAATATGTCGACATGCTCACAGCTGGTATCGTTGACCCTGCAAAGGTTGTTCGCACAGCCCTTCAGGATGCAGCATCGGTTGCTGGCCTCTTGATCACGACGGAAGCCATGATCGCTGAGACGCCAAAGGACAAGCCTGCAATGCCAATGGGCGGCCCAGGCGGCGGCATGGGCGGCATGGACTTCTAAGAAGTCCATCTCCTAAAACTATTGAAACAGGCCGGGGAAACCCGGCCTGTTTTTTTATGCCAAAACCGTCATTGCGAGCGAACGCGAAGCAACCCAGCTAATATGTATTATTTAAGTGCAATGAATTGATTGCACT